>CAZCNZ010000001.1:0-7454 GCA_964500245.1 uncultured Thermoplasmatales archaeon
TTTCCTGGTGACGCTGTGGGTTTGTCCCTCTCCGTCAAGAGCCGCTTCTCCGGCTACCGTAAGCAATCCGCTTACGGATGACTTCACGCACGATACGGCCCTGAATCCCAGCCTCTGGGAGATCAACGGACCGGTGGGCTCGACTTTTGGGGGGGTCAACTGCCCCGGGTGTACGCTCATTCCGCTTACCCCTAGTTTCTCCACGTTGGGAATGGAGATCGCCTCGGCCAACTCGAGCTATGAGGTCGGCACAATCCAGAGCAACGGGTCTTTCGCCCCGCCCTTCACCGTGAATGCCATCGTAGAGGGGGTCGTCTCCAACGGACATCCTTTCGTCTTCGGCGTGACGACGGCCGACGCGACTGCCGGCGTCCAGATCACGGGTAACCTCAACCCAGACGACTGCAGTGCCGAGAGCAACTGCGCGGATTCGTCGACGTGCGGAACGCCAGCCAACCCCTCCATTCCCGCGAACCAGTGCTACTTTGGCATTTACGCCCGCATCGGGTCGGGAAGCGGGAGCTGGTCGAAAACGCCGGCACTGGACCAGACCCCCGGGGTGGACCTCGTCTACACGCTCAACGTATCGGTCGATACCTCTGGGAATGCGCAGTATAGCGTGAGCCAAGGAGGCCAGGTCCTAGGACATTCGTCCACCCAGGTGGGGACGGGCCCCTTCTACCTCATTCTGGCCCAATCCGAAGGCGCTCCGGTTCCCGGCCCCGGACCCAACCAGGCGGACTGGATGTCCGTCTCGGTGACGCCCACCGCGCCGGCGCCCAGCCCGTCGCCTTCCAGTTCCTCCTCCCTCCCTTCCTGGGTCGACTGGCTTCTGGTCGTTGTGATTGCCGTCGTGGTCGTGCTCGTACTCGTCGCGTGGAGCCGACGAAGGCGCGACCTGACGGTCACAGTGTTGGACTCGGCAAGCCTCTCCCCCGTCTTCGGAGCGGGGGTTTCGGCCGAGGGACCCGGGAACTTTTCCGGCAGCACTGGAAACGACGGGAGGGTCGTGTTTGGCCCCGTGAGAGATGGTGACTATTCGGTCAGGGCCGGTGCCTCGGGGTACGTCTCTTCCGTCCCCGTCACCATCTCGGTTCACCGGACGGCGAAACACACGGTGCGGCTGGGCCGGAATGTACCAGCGGCCCCCGGGTCCGTCGGCACCGGGCCAACTCCAGAGGGGGTTGCCCGGCCTAGGGAGGTCTCGACAACGGCAGGAACGCCTCCCACACCGCCGGGTCCCGCTCCGTCAACGGCGCCCCCTCAACCCACTCCTCCTCCGCCCGAGCAGTTGGAGACCGAGGGACCGGAGGGTTGGGGCGGAGAGAGAATCCGTCAGATTGCCGAGACGTTCCGGGCGAAAGGGGCCATCAGCCCCGAAACCGCCCTCACGGCCGACGAACTGGGGTTGTCACGGCTCTTCGTGCGAATTATGAAGCGCCGCAGGGGCAAGACGAGGGTGTTCGTCGAGGTCGACGGGCGATACTATCTCAATGAGGAAGCCTTGCGCGCAATGAAGTAGCACAAGCATCCCGCCGAAGTGCGATCCCGCTGAGGTGCAGCGGGCTCCAGCAGGCACTTATGGATAGAAACCCTCTTTCTTTTCGCTGCGCGGGAGGCCACGAGGTTGTCCGCTGTAGTACCTCCAAGGTTGTTCGAGCCTCCTACGTCCGTATTCTTGTGCGGCGGCGACCGCTCGCTCCTCAACTGGGTGGCCTACGCCCTCGTGGCGGACAATCCGGGGGGCTATCTCTGGGGACACGTCCGACTGGAGGGCGAGGTGCTCGACGAGACAGACCTCCTTCAGACACCGCTCATCCCACGAGACCGTCTCATCACCGTTTCACCGAACCAGCTGGTGCGGGATGAGCTCGCTGGGAACGTGGCGGTCGGAGGTCTCGTCCGCTCCGAAAAAGAGGACGAGTCCGTTCGCAGTTTTGCGGATTTCTTGCGCCTGCCCGCTCAAACCCAGGAGATGATCTCCCGACTTCCCCGAGAGGGGCCGCGGCCCGTCCTGGTCCTGTCGGGCAGTCATCGTTTGGCAGCGCTGTACTCAGGGGAAGCGGCGGTCGCTACGATCCGCTCGGTGGTCGAACTGGGAGGGTCCATGTTGCTGGTGTGGGCGGATGCGCCGGTGGCGGGCCGGCTATCGTTCGAACGCATCCTCCACCTCAAGGGAGACGAGCCGCCGCACTGGAGGGACGCTCAGCTCACCGTGGAAAGGGGATGGCCGACGGGTCCTCTGCGGACCGGAGTGAAGGTGCATCTCCGCGACCTCCCCCAGGTCGCGTCGGTGCTGGGCAAGACGTGGTGATTCAAATCCGGGTGGCGCGCGTTCCTACGCGGCCAGCAGTAGCGCGTTCAACTTGGCCAGGCGGTCCTCCCGCTTCCGGGCCATCACCTTGAAAGACCGCGTGACGTCCGCCATCAGACCCTCGGAGAGTTTGGCGCTCTCCAGGTACATCTTCTGAATCCGCCGCTCCTTCTCGATGGCAGCCGTCAGGGCGTCGGCGTAGGTGGCACCGTCGGGTAGCCCGGCTTCGACCGAGTAGGTCGCGGGGTCAAGGCCTTCCTTGAACGAAAAGCAGGCCTCCAGGGCATCGCTGATCACCCCGTAGTAGGCGCGCTCTACCGTCACCTTGTTCTTGCGGTTCTCTTTGGAGAAGGCCAGGAACGCGTCCATGCCCTTCGGGTACTTTGCCGCCAGCTGTTCGTAGAACTTGGCCGTCTCTTCCTCCGACCGGGTGACGAAGCTGATTACGGCCGACGCGGTGTTCAGCGTTAGAACCACCTCTGGATCACGACTTTGCTCTCGGTGAAGAATCGGATGGCTTCCTTGCCCTGCCCGTGGAGCACTCCGAAGAAGGAGTCTTTCATCCCACTGAAGGGGAAGAACGCCATGGGCGCCACGATCCCGACGTTGATCCCGATGTTCCCGGACCGAACCCGGTACTGGAACTCCCTCGCCCACTTGCCGTTCGACGTGAAGATCGCATCGGCGTTGCCGAACCGGTTGTCGTTCAGCAACTCTACCGTCGCGTTGAGATTTCGCGTCCGCATGATGCTGGTGATCGGTCCGAACAGTTCCTCTCGGCCGATGTACATGTCGGGGGTGACATCCTTGAAGACGGTCGGGTTGAGGAACGCGTCGTGAGGTAGGTCGTCCACCAGTCTCACATTTCGGCCGTCGAGCGCCAAGTCCGCGCCCTGGTCGATGCCTTTCTGGATGTATTCCAGCATCTTCTGCTTCTTGCCCTTGTCCCGGAGCGGTCCCATCTGGACCGTCTCGTCCAGTCCGTACCCCACCCGGATCTTGGAGGCGGCGCCCACGTAGGCGTCGACGACCTTCCGGTAGAAACTCTCGTACTCGGGGTCGGAAAGGCCCTCGCCGCACACGACGAGGACGGACCCTGCGAGACACCGCTGACCGGCGTTCCCGAAGAACGACGTCATGCAGGAGGGGATGGTCCTCGCGAGGTCCGCATCCGGCATGACCACCACGTGGCATTTCGCGCCGGCCTGCGCGATGACTCGCTTGCCCGTCTTGCCGCACCCGGGATAGATGACCTCCTTCGCCGTCGGGGTCGAGCCCACGAAGCAGATCCCCTTGATGTCGGGATGCTCGAGCATTCCGTTCACGACGGTTCTCCCGCCGTTCACTACGTTCCAAACGCCCGGCGGGAAGCCGGCTTCGTCGGCGATCTCGGCGATCTTGATCTGGGTAACGGGGTCCTCGCTCGAGGGCTTGATGACGACCGTGTTTCCGGTGGCCACCGCGTACGGCGCGAACCACAAGGGAATCATGAAAGGAAAGTTGAACGGACCGATGATCCCGAAGACTCCGAGCGGCTGGTTGATCGTGTACTCGTCGATGCCCTCCGCGATGTCCTCGAGGTTGTAGCCCATCATCAGCGTAGGGATCCCGGTCGCTACCTCGACGTTCTCGATCCCGCGCCGTGTCTCTCCCCTCGATTCGTCGATCGTCTTGCCGTGCTCCATCGTCTGGACGCGGCTGACCTCCTCGAACCGCTCTTCCAGGATCTCCTTCATCCGGAAGAGGCATCGGACCCGGGCGAGGGGCGTCGTCTCTCTCCAGGACGGGAACGCCTCCTGCGCCGCGGCCACGGCAGCATCGATCTCGTCTTTGGTGGAGATGGGGCAGGTTCCGATCACCCGCTGATTCGCCGGGTTGACAATGTCCACTCGTTCGCCCTTGGAATCAACCCATTCCCCTCCGATGTAGTTCTTGACGACCTGGATTCCCTTCCAAGGCTCTTCGAGAATTGACATTGCGATTTCAAACTCCGGGCGGTTACTTAGTCGTTCCCTCAAGCGCTCCATAGCAGTAGGAGCGAACGAGCGCCGTCCTCGCTGCTCGACATCGTCTGCATCGACCCGAACGGCGGGACGCCCCGGAACGCGCTGAGTCTCTGCCCCATCTCGCGAGTACGAGGATGAGTCCCTAGCGAGTTCCTACGAAGACGACCTCGGATGGGACAACCGCTCCCCGTGTGGGGACGAGTCGGAGTAGAACCCACCTTCCCTCGGGCACCCTCACGCAGTCGACTCCGGGTCCACGATAAGAACCGGGATGGATTTTCACGTGGGGTGGTTCTCGTGGATGCGGTGGAGTACTTCGAGTTTGTGCGGGACAGTCCCTTCCGAATGGCTTTGTCCGCGGGCGACCCGTCTCGCAACTGTCTTACTAAGAGTGTCATTCTGAAGGCGCTGCTGTCCTCCCTTGGCCTCAAAGCTCGATACGCCCTTTGCCGGTTCTCGTGGAACGATCTTGATCTGCCGAAGTCTCTCAAGGAGATTCCCCACAGAGACGTGGTCCACGTTTTTCTCGAAGTCTACAGCGAGGAGCAAGCGCGATGGATGACCGTCGACGCCACATGGGACAAGGGACTTTCCTCCAAGCTGCGCGTGTCTCATTGGGATGGACGAAACGACACGACCATCGGAGTCCCGCCTACCGAGCGACTGAGCCCAATAGAAGGCGAAAAGGAGCTGGATGCGTTCTTTGACACGCCAGGAATCCGAAAATGGTTGGACCTGCCGATGAACTCATCGTCGAAAGTCAACGGTAGATTCTACGAGGCATTGAACGAGTGGACGGAGAGCCTCCGACCCTAGCGGATCGGCACGTACGAACGTTCCGCTCGGAGTGGTGCCCGGAGCGGGTGATTGCCCGCCGAGCCGGACACGGAGGGACTCCCGCGAGGAATGGGGCGGTGGATATCGTTCGGCCGAAGTCAGAATTCGTCGCTCTCGGGACCCTCCAACGGGTCCTACAACGACGGCCTCCGACCCCTTCTCGAAGCCGCGACCTATTTTCCACGTCCTTGAGAACTACCACAGCAGCGATAGGCAGGTAAGCGCTCCGTCCATCTTCCGGAACTCGCCCATGTCCAAGGGAATCACCCGCCCAACTTCGGCTTCGGCGATCGCCCTCACCGCCGGGCTCGTCGCCGACACCAGAACCGCCCCGTTGAGCGGGAGGACGTTCGCGCCGTAACCCTCGGTGCGAGGGAGCCACCATGCCGGCGCGACTTTCGACTCTGTGTCGAACTGAATCTGAGGGTCTCCGACGTAGCGACCGGGGCGGACGGCTGTGATGGCGCTCTTGAAGTGCAGCACGCCCCGGAAGGGGACAAGGCGAATCTTGAGTTCGGGGTCCAGCGAGCGCAGGTGGTGGGCCATCCGATCCGCGCCCTCTTGGTTGGTGCGCGCCCCGACTCCGATCAACGCCTCTCGCCCGGCGATGAGGACATCGCCACCATCGACATGAGCCTCCGAACTGCCCCCTAGCTCCCGGACGGCAAGATGCCTCTCGAGGTGTGGTCGAATCCGTTCTACCTCGGGCTGCCGCTCCGATGCCCCGGGCCGGGTCAGAATCGCGGTCCCTTGATGGATCACGGCGGTGTCTTCCACAAAATGACTGTCCGGAAGGTCATTCGCGCTCTCGAGCACGGTCACGTCGACCCCGAGGCTTCGCAACGTCTCGACGTACTCGGCGTGCTCTTTTCGCGCGGTGTTCAGGTCCGGAAGCCCCAGCGTCTGAGTGGTGAGCCCCCGACTCATCGACGACGACACCGAACGGACCAGCGCGTGCCGGAAGAATTCCGAGGACGCGGTGCTGCTTTGCCCACCGGAAACGTTCATCGAGAGTTGCGAGAGATTCCCCCCCATAACAGTCCCGCCTGGTTCGACGGCTGGGGTAGGTTCAGGAACTCACGGCACGTACCGTAGACCTGAGGGACCGAAACAGGTCGCCGCGAGCGCGGAGGGACCCGCCCAAGGGATTGGGCGAAGGGTATCGATTTCCGTGGAAAGACTGGACTAGAACGAGGCTTCCCCTTGGGACATTGGCCGTATCCTGCACCGGCCGATTGCAGTACGGAAGAGAATTTCGAGAGAAGGAGTGCTGGGTAGAGCGGCGCGCGCGGCTCAACGAGATGCCTGCGCAGTTCTTCCGTAGACCTCCGTAACCGAGGGCTGGCTCCACAACACGTGATCGAACACGTGGCGGTACCCCATCGCGGAGTAGACCGGCATCCCTAGGGGGCTCGATTGAAGGAAACTCTGTTTGTTGTGCTCACCGAAGCCGTCGATGACCGCTCGTTCGGTGATTGCCCTCCCGTACCCTCTCCGACGCGCCCGCTCCAGAGTTCCGACACAGTAGATACCTGCCACCTCACCGTAATCGAACCGAAGGGCAGTGGCCACCGGCTCGCCGGAGGCCCAGCCGAGATAGCAGCGTGTACCGCGCATGGCGAGCCAGTCGAAGTCGAGCAACTCCTTCAGTGGGGGCAGGTTGAAGCTTTCAACCACCACCCTGTCGAACCGGGTTAGGTCCGCGGCTGACTCGACGTTGGTCACCGAGAACCCCGTCGGGAGTCCGACGGGCTGGAACTCATCCTTGTGGAGCAGCATGCCCGGAACCGTCGCAACCTCGGAGAGGGCTGATTCCTCCAACGGCCCAAAAAAAACTTCTCGGAGAATAGGGTCGAATTCCAACAACCAGGGCCTTCCAGTGCCACGGAAGAATTGCGTCGCCCTCCTGACTACCGACCGAGGCTGCGTTGGAGAAGGCCCGACAAGCGCGATGTTGAATTCGGCCACGGGAGTGCCGGAGTCTACGAGAAGCACCTCCGGCTGGGCCTCGACCCGACCCCGGGGAAGCAGTCTCGCGATGCCTGTGTACACCGCGTCGCGGTTCGCAAGGGCATTCCGTACGTCGCCCCGGGAAGGGTTCACCATGTTCGTCCCCTTCGCCTTGAGAAGACCGGAGTTCCCAAAAGCCTACGACTCAGATTCACCACGCGCCAATGCCGAAGAATCTTGGCACGTTCCTCTCGGTGAACGCGCGTTCTTTCCGTGATTCGACGTTTTCCCACGCTGCGAGTTGCGCCCGGAGGTCGCAAATGGCCGGCGAACCGGGCGCGGAGGGA
>CAZCNZ010000002.1:0-2871 GCA_964500245.1 uncultured Thermoplasmatales archaeon
GCTCCGCACGGCGGTGCACAGCGCCTCGATCACCTCGGGAGCCGGGTCGAAGTCCGGCTCGCCCAGCCCGAGGTTGATCGAGTTCGGCGGGGCCGCCTCGAACATCTTGCGGATGCCCGAAATCTCGACCTCGTGAGTCCGTTGCGCGACCATTCGGCCGTGGACCGACCGACCCGTTCTTTAGGCTTATCCCGTGCGTCGCGACTCGCCGTCGCACGGGGGCGTTTCGGGAGGCGGGGCACAAGGGCCATCTACCCGGACGCCTCCATCGTTCGGGAGGGGAACGAGACGACCGTCCGGGTCGTGGTCGGCGCGCAGTTCGGCGACGAGGCGAAGGGGAAGATCACCGACTTCCTCGCGGCGGACGCGCGCTACGTTGTCCGAACGGGCGGCGGCCCGAACGCGGGTCACTCCATCCACCTGCCCGAGGGCGCGGTCGTGCTCCATCAGCTCGCGTGCGGGGTCCTCCGCCACGGGGTGGTCGGAGTCAGCGGCCCCGGCATGGTGATTCAACCGATGAAACTCGAAGCGGAGATGCAGGACCTCGAACGCCGTGGCCTCCTCCGGGGTCAGGTCATCATCTCGGACCGGGCCCATGTCCTCCTGCCGGTCCATGAGGTCGAAGACGCCTGGGAGGACGAGCTCCGGGCGAGCAAGAACCCGAAGGCCGGCCTCGGTACGACGAAGAGCGGAATCGGACCCGCCTACGCCGACCGGTCCGGGCGGTGGGGCATCCGTTACGGAGACCTCGCCCGACCGGCCCAGCTCAGGGAACGCCTCGAGCTCCTGTACGCCACGAAGACCCAGATCCCGAACCTTCCGCCGATCGACCAGTTGACGGCCGATCTCAGCGAGGTCGGGAGCCGGCTCGCTCCCCTCATCCGCCCGACCGAGCCGATGCTCTGGGACGCGATCGGGCGCCATGAGCCGATCCTCCTCGAAGGCGCGCAGAGCTCGCTCCTCGACATCGACTTCGGGACCTATCCGTTCGTCACGAGCTCGCATCCGACGAGCGCCGGAGCGCTGGTCGGAAGCGGCATCCCGCCGACGGAGGTCGACGAGGTCATCGGCATCTCCAAGGCGTACTGCACTCGGGTAGGAGCCGGCCCGTTCCCCACCGAGGACACCGGGGAGCGGGGCGAATACCTCCGGCGGGTCGGCGGAGAGCGGGGAGCGACGACCGGCCGGCCCCGCCGCTGCGGCTGGCTCGACCTCGTGATGCTCCGCTACGCCTGCCGACTGAATGGGTTCACCGGCCTTGCCATCACCAAGGTCGACATCCTTGGCGGCCTCGACGAGGTCCCGGTCTGCACCCAGTACCTCATGCCGGACGGTTCCACGGTGCGCGACGTCCTCCCGACCCAGGCGGACGACCTCGCCCAGGCGCAGCCGGTGTACGAACAGCTTCCGGGATGGCCCGAGTTCCACCAGCGACTCAAGGACCGGATCCAGCGCGAGGGAGCGGCCGCCCTCCCGTCGGCGCTGCGCCGGTACCTCGACCGGGTCGTGGAGGAGACCGGCGTGCCGGTCCAGTACGTGGGCTACGGTCCGGATCGGAGCGAGACGATCGCCCTTGCGCTTCCTTCGGGCCCCCCGCACCGCGCCGCCATCACGCCGTGGACCGGCTAGGCCGGGACCGTGGCGTTCGACCCGTTCCTCTACGTCGCGTTCCTCCTCGGGCTCGCGGCGGGCCGACTCGTTCACCGGCGGAGCCGTTGGGTTCCGCGGGCGCTGATCCTTACCGTCATCGTCCTCGTCGGCCTGCTCGGCGCCTCGCTCAACGACGTGGCGCTCGGCGCGCTCGCCGTCACGATCCCCGTCGCGCTCGCCTTTGCCCTGCTGGTCCTCGGCCTCACCGCCGTGGCCTCTCTCCTGCTCGCCCGCGTTCGCCCGACGACGACGCCGGCCGAGCCGGGCGCGGAATCGCGTGACCGCCTCCCGCTGAGCCTCGTACTGGTCGCGGCGGTCGTGGCGGGCTTCGGAGTTGGCCACGTGGTCTCGCTGCCGGCGGGCACCGCGATCGAGTGGGCGCTCTACGCGTTGATGGCGCTCGTGGCGTTCGACCTTCCGCTCACCTGGAGCGGCGTGCGTTCGGTGTGGGTCCCGCTCACGGCCGCCGTCGCGGGTGCGCTCGTCGCCGCCGTCCTCTTCGCGACCGTTTCCGGGGTCGGCCTGCCCGTGGCGATGGCAACCACGCTCGCCTTCGGGTGGTACACCTTGGCGGGCCCTCTCGTGCTCGCGCGGGCGGGCGCCCTGCTCGGACTCCTCGCCTTCCTCACGAACTTCCTGCGGGAGAACCTCACGATGGTGCTCTCACCGGCGGTCGGGCGACGGCTGCGCGGGGAGGGGCTGGCCGCGCTGGGCGGCGCCACCGCGATGGACACGACCCTCTACTTCGTCACTCGCTACGGCGACCGGAACGCCGGCAGCTTGTCGCTGGCGAGCGGGCTCATCCTCACGGTGGCCGCCGGCCTGATCCTCCCGTTCGTCCTGGCGTTCCCGTTCTAGGTCGAATCCCTTAAGGAGGGCCGTCCTTCGGCTCCGGCGTTGGGCTCGTGGTCCAGCGGTTACGACGTCGCTCTCACACAGCGAAGACCGCCGGTTCGAATCCGGCCGAGCCCACTCGTTCCCACGGGCCTCCCGGGCCCCTTCCTCGGGCCCCTCGGGCCGGCGCTCCTCAGAGCCCGATGCCTTCGGCGCTGCCCGAATACGGTCCCAGGCCGGTAATCTCGAGGGACAGATTGGTCGTCGGAGGGGGGAGAGCCCCGAGGTCGAGTGAGAAGGACATCCCGGCCGTGAGCTTTTCGTTCGGGGTTCCCACTCCGTCGACCCAGGAGGTGGCGATCGAACCGTTGGCGTAGACGACCACTT
>CAZCNZ010000003.1:0-5353 GCA_964500245.1 uncultured Thermoplasmatales archaeon
CACGGTGTCGATGACCTCGCGCAGCCGCTCGAGGCCCCACATCGCGTTCTCCTGGCGGACCAGCCCTTCCGAGGCGAACGGTAGGGTGCAGACCGCGATCGTGAGCGGGTTGCCGCCGCCGGCGTCCTTGGCGCACTGCGCAATGACGGGAGCGGAACCGGTGCCGGTCCCTCCCCCGAGCCCGAGGGTGATGAAGACCATGTCCGAGTTGGCGAGCGACTTCTTGAGTTCGTCCTCGGCCTCCTTCGCCGCCTGCTCCCCGACCTGGGGAAGCGCCCCCGCTCCGAGTCCGCGGGTGAGCCTTCGGCCGAGCAGGATCTTGCGGGGAGCGTGAACCGTGAGGAGGTGCTGCGCATCGGTGTTGCACGCGATCATCTCCGCTCCCGAGAGGCCCTCTTCGGCGAGCCGGTTGATCGTGTTGCATCCGCCGCCGCCACAACCCACGACCTTGATGTTCGTCTTGAGCGAGGCGAGTACCGCCTCGAGTTCCGCGTCGTCGCTCGACGGCGGGGGGGCCTCGGGGGCCCGCTTCGCCTCTCCGGGTAGGTGCGCCAGGATCTCCTGGGCCAGCGGTCGCATCACAACCGTTCCTCTATCGGCGGGAGCATGGCCTTCATTATAAAGCGTTAGTGCGCAGTCTCTCTGGGGTTCTAAGTTTCCGGCGCCACCGCGGAGAAACCCCCATAACTCGGTGCACCGTGCCCGGCCCGAGGGAAGGGTGGAGTATTCCGAGTGGGCCCCTCGCTACGACCGGATCCGCGCGGAGTTTGGGTTCCCGTTCGAGCGGGAGATCGCCGCGGCCGACCTGCTGGAATCCCTCCTTCCGAAGTCGGCACCGCGCGACCCGCTCGAACGGCTCCGCCCGCTTGTCGAGGGCCATCCGACGGTGATCGTCGGGCTCGCGCCGAGGTCGGGACCTCCTCCGCTCTGGCGGCTCCCCCCGACCGCTCGGGCCCCCGCGATCATCGCCGCGGACGGGGCGACCGCCACCTGCCTCGACGCAGGGCTCGTCCCGACGATCGTCGTGACCGACCTCGACGGGCCGGTGGCGGCCGAGGTCGCGGCGAACCGCCGGGGAAGCGTCGTGGTGATCCACGCGCACGGGGACAACCGAGCGGCCCTGGAGGAATGGGTCGGCCAGTTTCCTGGCGAGGTCGTCGGGTCGTGGGCCGGCCCGCCGCGCCCCCACCTCCTCAACGTCGGTGGGTTCACCGACGGCGACCGCGCCGCCTATCTCGCCGATCATCTCGGGGCGGAGAAGGTCCTCCTCTGGGGGTTCGACTTCGCCCGAACCGCTCCGACCGACCCCGCGGCCCATGAAGTGAAACTCGTGAAGCTCACCTGGGCCGGCCGGATGCTCGGGGAGCTCGCGGCCGATGGACGCGTGCCGCTCTTCCTGTGGCGCGCGGACGGGACCCTCGCGCCCTACCCGCCCGAGAGATACGACGAGTCGACCAGGTACACGACGCTCTGACCGTTCTCGTAGAGGGGGACGAACGGGAGCGAGCCGAACCAATCGGACGCGCTCGAGCTGAGCGGAAGCGCCGGTTTCGAAGGGTCGAGGGCGACCCCCGAGTACATCACCGAATCGATGGCAACGAGGTCGATCGGTCGGTCGGTGTACGGGGTGCCCGTGCTCCGGAGTTCCGCGGCGGCCGCGACCCAGCTGCTTCCCGTGAACAGCGACGGCGTTGTGAACCACGTCGTCGGGTTACCGTCGACGCCGAAGATCATCGAGCTCAGTCGGTGGTCGGTCGCGACCGTCCACGTGGGCGGCACCGCAACGCCGACCCACATCCAGAGCGCGGCGTCCCCGTGGGTGAGCCCTTCCTCGAACCCCTCGAAGTCATTCTGCGGGGGGTAGACGATCGCAGCGTTGGCGGCGAGCAGCACGCCCACTCCCACGCAGGCCGCGAGGAACGCGCGTCGGCCGGCCCGGTCACCCACCCGCGTCACGAACCGCGCGAGACCGACCGCGACGAGGAGCGCGATGGGGATGAACAGGTACTCGACGTGCCGATACGGCGAGAGCGTCGACGAGATGCCGGCCGCCGGGCTTGAAGGGACCGCGGGCGCCGCGAGGGAGAGTGCGATCATGGCCGCTGCCGAGAGCCCGAGGGCCCCGGTCCAGGCCAGCGCGAACGGGCCGAGCCGGGCGGGGGAGAGCATCCGCCGGCTGCCCGCGCAGGCGATGCCGAGCACGAGCACCGGAGCGAACCAGAGGATCGCGGCCGGAGTGGTCACCTGGGTCGTGCCGGGGACGGGAACGAACACCACCACGAAGATCGCACCGAACACGATGACGCAGATCGCGGCCGCGTCGCGGACCAGGCTCCGGTCCGTCGGGAGCCGGACCCAGGCGCGCGCCGAGCGGGGAAGGCCTCTCCGCCACCGGATCAAGAGGGCCGCGACAACGACCCCGAAGAGGCCGAGGCCCTCGAACAGGACGAAACCGATGTGCTGGCCCAAGGCGAAGTCGAGCACCTTGGAGGTGAAGGTGGTCGTCCCGTAGAACCAGAACGCGAACGTCCCCGTCAGGAACGCCGCGACGAACGCGAGTTCGCGCGTGGGGAACCGCCGGCTCCAGAGGCCGGGCTTCCACAATTCGAGGAGCAGGATTCCTCCGAGCGCGCTCACGACGAAGAAGTACGAGGAGAGGTGATGGGTCAGGATCAGCGCCCCGCTGACGAGCGACAGCGGAACGTACCAGCGGACGTCGTGCCGGCTTTCGACCAGCATCCAGAGGGCCGCTACGCAGAGGAAGTCCCCGAGGGCGAGCGGAGCCGGGTGGGCGATCGAGAACATCCGGGGCATCACGACCGACGCGACCGCGGCGGCGAGCAGCGCGACCGTGTCGTGCGGGTAGAGCCGGCGAAAGAGGAGGAAAAGCGGGAAGACGCTGAGGACCGCGACGACCGGAACGAGGATGGTGAGGGCGCTAAACGCGTCGATCCCGAGCGCTCCGGCGCCCGCCCCCGCCACGAGGTAGATCCCCGGGAAATCCGGATAGGCCGAGCCCCAGCCTGCGTACGCGCTCCCGTGCGGGATCGTTCCCGAGGAGACGAGGTCGACGGTCAGGCGGTAGTACTCCCCCGTGTCCGAGCCGAACAGGGCATAGGAGAGGAACGGCTCGAGCGCGAGGAAGACGAGCAGGAACGCGAGTCCCGCGAGGAGGAGCAGAGTGTCGAGTCGGATCGGCGCCCGGCGGTCCTCGAACGGCGCTCGTGCCGAGGCCCCGGGGGATGCCATCGGCTCGGGCGTAGGCGGGTCGGTTCCTATAGCGGTGCCCCCGGAGCCGGGGAGCGCCGGAATCGCCGAGTTCCCCCACCATACCCATAAATAGGAGGGGTTGGTGCGCCCGACTCGAGGGTTTTGCGATGGTGAGCGCCCGCCGTCAGAAATCCAAGGGAAAACGCCCGGCCGCGCGGCCCGCGCACCCGAAGAAGCCGCTCGTGCGGCCCGCGAAGAAGGCGAAGCCGGTGGCGAAGAAGCCCGCCCCGCTCCCTCGCAAGGTGGCCCCTCCCGCGAAGGTTCCCCCCAAGGCGAAGGAGCCGGAGCCCGAACTCAACGTTCCGCTCCCCGACGGTCGTCGCCACGTGCTCTCTCTTTCGTTCGTCCGCGACGGCGACGAGTTCCTGGCCCGCCTCGAGACGGACAGCGGGCGCATCACCGAGTTCAAGAACCGGTCGCTCGACCAGCTCTTGACCCTGGTCGCGGGCGAGCTCGAGGACCTGGTCGAGTAGGGCGTCCGTCAGGCCTTCGGGCCGGACGGGCTCGTGCCGCGGAAGAGCTCGGCGTCGACCAGGTAGGTCCGAAGGGCGACTCCCTTACCCCACAGCTCGACCTGCTCGACCGGCGTGTCGGCGAGCCAGCCGGCCGAGTACCTGCGGGCGACGCGGGTCGAGAGGGAGTCGAGAGGGGGGAGCACCCGTCGTCGTCCCCACCTACCGACGACGACGACGTGGTCGGTCGTCACCTCGATCGCTCGGGGTGCGGGGTGGAGCGTGAAGACCGCCCCGAACACCGCGAAGCCCGCGAACAGCGCGCCGAGAAGCCAGAGGCCGTTCGACACAGGAGATGCGTTCCCGCCGGGGGCAGTCCGGTCGTAAAGCACGAACACGATCAACATCGCCGCGAGCGCGACGAGGTACAGCGCAGCCACGCGAACCGCCCGCTGGGAGCCCCCGGTATTCGTTCGTAGGTCCACCCAACCGGCGTCCCGAGAGGGCCGGGGGTTCTCGGTCGGGGGTTCCCCACCGAGAGGTTCCTCGGACCGCCGAGCCTTCGGCGGTGGACGGGCCGGGCGCGGGATGCGGACCGTGTGCGAGGTCGACACGAAGGCCTTCGCCCCCGTTGAGGGGGGTCCGGCCACCTTAAAACTACGGCTCGAGCATCGGGGGCCGATGCCGAGCCGAACCGAGTATCTCATGATGAACACCAAGGAGCCGCGCGAGTTCGTGAACATCACCGAACGGGTGCGCCGGGTCGTCCGCGGGAGCGGAATCACGGACGGTCTCGTGCTGGTCTCGTCGATGCACATCACGGCCGCGGTCTACGTGAACGACAACGAGTCCGGCCTCCTTCGCGACATCGCGGCGTGGGCCGACCGGCTCGCGCCGCCGGCCGACTACGAACACCACCGGACCGGTGAGACGAACGGGGACGCGCACCTGAAGAACCTCCTGCTGGGCCACCAGGTCGTCCTTCCGGTCACGAAGGGTGACCTCGACCTCGGGCCGTGGGAGCAGGTCTTCTACGCCGAGTTTGACGGACAGCGCCCGAAGCGAGTGATCGTGAAGGTGGTCGGCGACCGGTAACCTCCGAGCCCGCGCTCCGTTCCCCCGACCCCGCCGGCATCCCCGCACGACGGGCTCGGAGAACGCGCTACGGATTCTACTCGAGAAGAGAGGAGTCGTCGCCCGGGCCGTGGCCGGCCGGCCGCGGAAGGGGGGCGGTCGGGTCGACCAGCGGGACCTTGCGGGCGATCTCCTTGGCCATCGCCGAACAGGAGGAGGGGGTCACCGGCCGAAGGGTGTAACCGGGAAGCGCGAGGTCGTACGTGACGACCTTCTTCTCGGCGATCGTCTCCCAGACCGCGCGGAAGACGCGGTCGGCGGCTTCCTTCTCGCCGATGTGCCGAAGGAGGAGTTCGAGGCAGAGGACCTCCGCCACCGGGTCCGCCTTGTCCTGACCGGCGTACTTGGGGGCCGAGCCGTGGACCGGCTCGAAGACCGCGAGTTCGTCCCCGTAGAGCGCGCCGGGGGCGACGCCGAGGCCTCCCGCCAGGCCGGCGCAAAGGTCGGAGAGGATGTCCCCGAAGAGGTTCGTCGTCACCAGGACGTCGTACTCCTCG
>CAZCNZ010000004.1:0-4427 GCA_964500245.1 uncultured Thermoplasmatales archaeon
GGGAGGCGCGACGATCCCGGTGTTCCTCTTCATGGACTTCGGGACCCAGCTTACGATGACCATCACCTCGATCAACGCGGTATTCAACACGTGTTCGTCCACGACCGCCTGCCCCTAGTTGAGGGGCCGTCACTCAGCAACCGCGCACCGCGACCGAGTTCCCAACCCCTTCTGCCGAGCGGGGCGGCAGGTCCGCCCCGCCCAGGTCATTTTGTCCGGCCTACCGCCCGCAAGGGACCGGTCGGACTGAGAGGGTAGGAAGGGCGATCATGAGGAAGCCCATCGGGCTAGGGCATTGGCTCGGACTGGCCTTCCTCGTCCTGCTCTTCGCCCTTCCGACCGTTGTATCGGCTACCACTACGGTACGGGTTTTCCACCCGACCGCCTTCCTCGACGAGCGGCTGACCCCGCTCGCGGCGCCCCCAGTTGTGGTGGGGGCGCATGCGACCGTGCATTTTGCCGCCGCGCCGGGATATGCGCCCGCAGGTGTCCAGGGAGCGTCTCCCGGCCTTGAGGGAACCACTCTGGTTCTCCCGGGTTGTGCGGGAACCTGTGCCCACCGCTATCGACCGGCGTCCGCTCTCGCAATCCCGGCGGGGCACTACGCGGAGCGAGTTCTCTTCACCGTGACCCAACCCGGCCGCGCGGGCCCGGCGGTCGGGTTTGACGTCGAGGTCGCGGTACATCTCGCGACCGGGTGGGTGTTCGGGAACGGGTACTTCTCGACGGGCCTCGCGACCACGGTCGGCACCGCGACGGTCCGGCTGCTACTCTACGTCGACCTTGGCGCCGCCATCCCCAGGGTGCTCGCTGTCGAGGTCGTCGACAATCGGTGCCTTTCTACCACCGCTTGTCCATGATGTACATGTGTCTCGCGCGGGAGACGATCCGATGACTCCGGCCTCCCCCAGCCTGTCCGCCACCAAATCGACGGCTTTCGGCCGTCCCCGGCCGGTCGTCGACCCGCCGGTCGCTCCCGCGACCGAGACGTGGACCGAGAGGATCTTTGGCGCGCTTCCATTGTTCGTGGTGGGTGGAATCTGCATCGGCATTGCGGTCGACCTGTACTACATGAGTGCGACCGCGGAAATCGCCGGAGTCCGCTCCGCTCGGATCTCGCCCTGGGTTCTGTTCGTCGCCCTCGGGGTCACCGGCCTCGCCGCCGGCATATTCGCGGTGTTCTCCGAGGAGGAACCGGAGGTCGCCCCGACACCGAGGACCACTCCGGCGACGAGCGCCCCGCTGACCCCGGCGTGGGACGAGTCAAACCTCGTTCCCGATAAATCCGGCTACGTCCGTCCCCGGACGTGGGAGCAGTACCCGATCGAGCCCGGGGATGTCATCGGCTGGAGCCCCGTGGAACCGGGGACCGAACATGTCTCCCCGGACGTGGTACTCGTCCAAATTGACGAGATTGCGGCTTCGCTGAGAAGGAAGACTCCGCCGAGGTCGCCTCCGGCTTCCGTGGATTCTAAGGATCAACCGTAGGCGATCGATTCCCCCCGCGGTCCGGATTATATCGCGGTGGGCCTGTGGGTAGAATCGAATGCCAGTTCCCGCTCCGACAACCTTTCCGGTCGTGGGGGCACCCTTCGCCAACGGCGTCGCCTGGCTCCGGGAAACGGCGTGACGCTCACGGCGGATCTTCTGGTCGTCGCCGCGTTCGGGTTCGCGTTCAGCATCGGCGCTCACTACACGGGTGCCTGCATGGGTATGCCGTACGCGGCCGGAGCGATCCGACCGTGGCACGCGCTCCTCCTGATGGCGCCGCTCGCGCTCATCGGAGCCGCGCTCGCGAGCGGCCAGGTCGAGGCGACCGTCGGTCACGGCATCCTGGGCGGAGGGACCGTGGCTCTCGGGGTCGCCCTGGCCATCGTCGCGGTCGCCTTCGCGCTCACGAGCGCCTACAACTTCGCGACGGTGCCGACCTCGACCATCCAGATCCTCGTCTTTTCCGCGGTGGGGGCCGGCCTTGCAGCCGGTCTGCCCATCCATTGGTCGACGATCGAGTACCTCGTGATCCTCTGGGCGACCGCCCCGTTCGCGGCGTTCGCGCTCGGGTTCCTCTTTGTCCGGGTGGCGGACCACTACCGACCCCCGGCGCCCTCCCGGGGGTCGCTCGCGCGAGGGGCGGTCTTAGGACTCGTGGGCGTCGGGGCGGCCGCCTCCTTCGCGATGGGAGCCAACGACGTCTCGAACGCCTCGGGGGCCCTGGTCATGACCGGCTTGTTCGGCCTCGTCCTGGCGGGGCTGGTGGGAGGCCTGGGGATTGCCGTCGGCGTCCTCACGTGGGGGCGGCCGCTCCTTCAGCGAGTGGCCTTCGACCTCGTCGAGCTCGACCCGAGGATGGCGACCGCCTCGCAACTCGCGCAGTCGACCGTGATCCTCGTCTCCGTCGCGTTCGGGTTCTTCACCGCCATGAACCAGGCGCTCGTCGGGGCGATGATCGGCGCCGGCGTTGCCCGCCGCAAGTCGACCGTCCTCTGGAAGCCGATCCGGAGCATTCTCATCGGCTGGTCGGTGGGCCCGATCTCCGGCATTTCCCTCGGGTTCGGGCTCGTCTGGGCGTTGACGCAACTGCACGTGTTCTGACGAGGACCCGCGGGCTCGAGGGGGAGGTTACCCGACCGCCCCCTCCCCTTTAAGTAACCAAAGGTAATTGAATAGAGCGAGGTAACGCCAATGCCCGACCCGATCCGTTCCATCGCGCACCGATTCCCCGGCGTCCCGACGCTCGAAGGCGCCGGGGTGCGGCTCCGCCGTTCGTTCTCCAACAACGAGGTGCCGCTCTTCGACCCGTTCCTGCTCCTCGACCGGTTCGGCTCCTCGAACCCCGAGGACTACCTCGCCGGGTTCCCTTGGCACCCCCACCGGGGCATCGAGACCGTGACGTACGTCCTCGAGGGCCGGGTGGAGCACGGCGATACCCTCGGGAACTCCGGGGTGATCGGCTCGGGCGACGTCCAGTGGATGAACTCGGGGAGTGGGATCATCCACCAGGAGATGCCGAAGCGCGCCGAGGGCACGATGTCGGGGTTCCAGCTCTGGGTGAACCTCCCGGCGAAGGAGAAGATGTCGGTGCCCGCGTACCGCGGTCTCACCCGCGCCGACTTCCCCGAGGTGACCACCGACAACGGGACCCGCGTCAAGGTCGTCGCGGGTTCGTACGGTGGGTCCGAAGGCCCGGTGACGGGCATCCCGGTCGACCCGACGTATCTCGATGTCACCGTCCCCGCCGGCGGCACGTTCGAGCTCGCACCGCACCCGGGCTACACCGCGTTCGCCCACGCGATCGAGGGGGACGTCCGCTTCGATGGTGAGGACAGCCGCCCGGTGAATGCCGGTGAGACGGCGCTCTTCGGCCCGGGCGGCCCGATCCGCGCGACCGCCCTCGGTTCGGACGCGCGATTCCTGCTCGTCTCCGGTCGGCCCCTCCACGAGCCGGTCGCCTGGTACGGCCCGATCGTGATGAACACCCGTGAGCAGCTCCTCGAGGCGATGCACGAGATCCACGACGGCGATTTCATCAAGCATCGCCGACCGATCGTCGAAGAGTAGCCCGTCCCCTCAGGACCCGTCGGGGTCCCTCGCGAGTGTTACGATTTTGCAAGACGACATAACGCTTAAGAGAGACCGGCGGTAGGACGAAGCATGGGCGGCGGGCCCGCTCCCGCAACGACGACCACGGGCCTCGGGACCGAGCCCGGCCTTCGTGTGCTCACCTGGCGGGAGAAACTCACCATCGTCGGCGTCTACACGGCCATCGCCGTGGCCACCGTCATCGGATTCCTTCTCTTGCTCGTGGTCGCCCGTAGCTACGCGCTCTTCCTCCCGCTCGGGGTCCTCAGCTACACCCTCGGGCTTCGCCACGGGGTCGACGCGGACCACATCTCGGCGATCGACAACACGACCCGGAAACTCCTTCAGCAGAAGCAACGCCCCCTCACCGTCGGGAGTTGGTTTTCGCTCGGACACTCCACGATCGTGATCGTGATGATCGTGGCCCTCGTGGTCGCCTTCAACGCGGTGAACAGCGCCTACGGCACGTTCACCTTCGTCGGCACGATCGTGGGGACCGCCGTCTCGGCCGCGTTCCTCTGGATCATCGGGCTGATCAACCTCGTGATCGTCTTCGAGATCTACCGGATCTTCCAGGGGCTGCGGGCCGGGGAACTCTCCGAGCAGGGGCTCGAAGAGCAGCTCAACAAGCGCGGCTTCATGAACCGCTACTTCGGGGGCCTCTTCCGGGTCGTCAACCGCCCGTGGCAGATGTACCCCGTGGGGGTGCTCTTCGGCCTCGGCTTCGACACCGCGTCCGAGGTGACGTTGATCGTCCTCACCCTCGGCATCGCCTCCGGCGTGGCGGCGGTTCCTATCTGGACCGCGCTTCTCATGCCGTTCCTGTTCACGTGCGGGATGGTCGCGGT
>CAZCNZ010000005.1:0-4908 GCA_964500245.1 uncultured Thermoplasmatales archaeon
GCGTCGAGTTGCTTCGTGTAGACGACGACGTGCGGGCCCTCGAGCTCGATGTCGCTGACCTCGATGGTCTCCGGAAGCACTTCGCGGAGGGCTTCCCGCGTTTGCTCTATGAGCGATTCGAAACTCATCCCGTTGAGCGAAATGGTTGGCGAGGAAGGGGTTCGGAAGGCCGCCCGGCCCGCGAATTCCTTACGGAAGTGGGGGTGGCAGCGGTATCTTGAGGACCTTTAGACGTTTATTAATTTCGTCCTCGGACAGTTCCTTGTATTCCTTGGCCGAGATGACGTGCACGACGTAGCCGTCGCCGCTCGCGCTGTCGCGCTTCATCGCGACCGTGAGCCCGCGCAGCGCCACGTCGATGCCATCGGCGGTGGACATCTCCCGGGAGTACGCCTCCTCGAGGAGACCGTAGACCATCATCTGCCCGGAGCCGACCGAGGCGTACTTGTCCTCGATGCAGCCGCCGCCCGCGTCGATCGAGAAGAGGTGGCCGCCCTTCGCGTCCACACCCCCCAAGAGCATCCAGGCCCAGTAGGGGTAGTAGCGGTTCCCGCTCAGAATGTTCGCGAGGAGGGTCGCGGCTCCCTCGACCGTAAGCTGGGCGCTCCGCCGCAGTCGGTAGAGCGAGACCTCGGCCTTGAGGTAGCGCGCGAGTACCTGGACGTCCCCCACGTAGCCGGAGGTGGTGAGCCCGATGTTTTCGTCGATCTTGAACAGTTTCTGCGTCTGTTTATTGGCGATGAAACTGCCGGCGGTCGCACGTCGCTCGGTCGCGAGGACAACCCCGTCCTTACAAACGAGTCCGAGCGTCGTGGTGCCCTTCAGAAGGCGTTCCTCATCGGCCGCGCTGATCATGGGGTGCATCGTTGTTCCTCCGGAGACCCGGAATGCGCGAAAGCGGACCCGGGGTCGCTATATAACGGCTCACGCGGCGATTACGCCCACATCACCGAGGCACCTCGCACAACCTCGTGGCGAAGCCGCCGCGGTGCCGTCCATCGGCGTGGGGGGCGGCACCCGTTAAAACCCCGGCCTCGTTAGGCCTTCGATTTCCTATGTTGCGTCACGAAGTCGTGGTCGTGGGGGCGGGCCTGGCGGGCCAGCGCGCGGCGCTCGCGGCGGTCGAAGCCGGACGTGACGTGGCGATCGTGACGAAGCTCCACCCCCTGCGGTCCCACTCCGGGGCGGCGCAGGGCGGAATCAACGCGGCGATCGGCCCGAACGACTCGATCGACGCCCACACCTACGACACGGTGAAGGGGTCCGACTACCTCGGCGACCAGGACGCCATCGAGTACTTCTGTCGCGAGGCCGGGCCGACGGTCATCGAGATGGAACACTTCGGGACAATCTTTACCCGGGCCGAGGACGGCACGCTCGCCCAGCGGCCGTTCGGCGGGGCCGGGTTCCCCCGGACCGTGTACGCGGCCGACCGCACCGGGCTCGCGCTTCTCCAGGGGTTGTGGGAGCGGCTCGGCAGCGAGCGGTTCACGCTGTACGAGGAATGGGAACTCGCGCGCATCGTCGTTCGGGACGGTCGGGTCCAGGGAATCGTGGCCCTCAACCGCCGGACCGGTGAGGTCGAGGCCATCGCGGCGAAGGCGGTCATCATCGCGACCGGAGGCGCTGGCCGGATCTACGGCCGGACGACGAACGCGCACAGTTGCACCGGCGACGGGATGGCGGTGGCGTACCGGGCCGGGGCGTTCCTCAAGGACATGGAGTTCGTCCAGTTCCACCCGACAGCCCTGCTCGAGGGCGGGATCCTGGTCACGGAGGGGGCCCGCGGAGAGGGCGGGATTCTCAAGAACGCGAAGGGCGAGCGATTCATGTCGAAGTACGCCCCGAAGGTTCTCGAGCTCGCCTCGCGGGACGTGGTCGCGCGCGCGATCACCACGGAGATCCTCGAGGGGCGCGGGTTCACCGGCCCGTACGGACCATTCGTCCACCTCGAGTTGATGCATCTCGGGCGCGAGAAGATCGAGAGCCGCCTCCAGGAGATCTGCGACCTCTGCCGTTCGTTCGCGGGGATGGACCCGGTGACGGCTCCGATCCCGATCTCTCCGGCGCAGCACTACATGATGGGCGGTGTCGGCTCGAACATCCAGGGGGAGACGAACATCCCCGGACTCTACGCGGCCGGCGAAGCGGCGTGCGTCTCGATCCACGGGGCGAACCGCCTCGGTGGCAACTCGCTCATGGAGACCCTCGTCTTCGGAAAGGCGGCCGGGGTCGCGGCCGCGGCGTTCGCGGAGAAGGCCGCCGCGACCTCGATGACCCAGGGCGATGTCGACGAGGTGACCGCCACCTTCCGCGCCTGGATGGGGCGAAAAGACGGGGAGGACCCGAGCGCGCTACGGACCGAGCTCCAGCAGACGATGGACCGGTACGTCAACATCTTCCGCAACGAGGCCGACCTCGCCGAAGGGCTGCGTCGCGTCCGCGCGATCAAGGAGCGGTTCTCCCGCGTCCGGGTCGTCGACCCGTCGAAGGTGTTCAACCTCAACCTATCGGACGCGATCGAGACCGAGCACCTGATCGACCTTGCCGAAGCGATCATCGTCGGCGGGTACGCGAGGACCGAGAGCCGCGGAGCCCACTTCCGGACCGACTTCCCGAAGAGGGACGATGCGAAGTGGATGAAGCACACGCTCGCGAAGTACAGCCCCACCGGGCCGACCTTGTCCTACTCCCCGGTGGGCTACACCCACTGGGAACCCAAGGAGAGGGTGTACTGATGACCGAAACCACCGTGACCGTTCCGTTCGACGTCTACCGGTTCCAGCCGGGGAAGGACGCGGCCCCCCGGTATCAGCGCTACACGCTCGACCTGATCCCGCACACGCCGGTCCTGACCGCTCTTCTTCAGATCCGGTCCGAGATTGACCCGAGCCTCGGGCTCCGCTACTCGTGCCGGAGCGCCATCTGCGGCTCGTGCGCGATGCAGATCAACTCGAAGAGCCGGCTCGCGTGCGAGACGCAGGTGGGGCCCGAGCTCGAACGCCACGGGCGGATCGTGGTCGAGCCGATGCGCAATCAGCCGGTCCTGCGCGACCTCGTGGTCGACCAGAGCCCGTTCTGGCGCGAGTACCACAAGATCGAACCGCACCTCAAGCTCGACCCGCGGTCCCCGATGCCCGCCGACCGGCCCACCGCGATGTCGCCGGCGCAGGTCGAGCGGTTCAAGGAGACCCCGCGATGCATCGCCTGCGCCGCGTGCTACTCGGCGTGCCCGGCCGCGGAGGCCGACCCCGGGTTCCCCGGCCCAATGGCGCTCGCGAAACTGTACCGTTTCGTGGTCGACCCGCGCGACACGGCCCATCAGGAGCGCCTCCTCCGGATCCAGCCGAATGGGCTCTGGACCTGCCTTCGCTGCCATCTCTGCACGGAGGCATGTCCGAAGGACGTCCGTCCGAGCGAGCGGATCCGGGACCTCAAGGAGATGGCGATCGCCGTCCAAGGCGCGACCGAGCACGGCTCGAAGCACGCCTACGGGTTCAAGGAGAACCTGAAGGGGGCTGGCCAGATCAACGAGATGAAGCTCGTCCGGGCGACGTTCGGACTCACGGGGATGGTCGGGCAGGTCGGCCAGGGGATCCGGGTCTGGCGGAAGAAGCCCGAGATCATGAAGCGACCCCGGAAGATCGAGGGATACGACGAGCTCGAGAAGATCTACGCCGCCCTCGACCCGCCTCCCAAGGAGAAACCATGAGGATCGCGTACTACCCCGGTTGCCTCGCCCAGGAGTCGGCGAAGGAGCTCGACATGGCGACCCGGTGGGTCTGCCGGACCCTCGGGATCGAACTCGTCGAGTTCCCGAACTTCTCTTGCTGCGGGTCGGGCTTCATCGACGAGGCGAACGAGGTGCTGAACATCGCGATCAACGCCCGGAACCTCGCGATCGCGGAGAAGGCCGGACTCGACATGCTGACGATCTGCTCGACGTGCCAGGGGATGCTCAACCTCGCAAGGATCCGGATGCAGGACCCCGCGGTCAAGAGCCGCGTGGACGCCGCGTTGAAGCCGCTCGGGATCGAGTACAAGGGAACGGTCCGGGTGAGGCACCTCCTCCAGGTGCTCACCGAGGACATCGGGCTCGATGCGGTGAAGGCGAAGGTCCGACGGCCCCTTCAGGGAATGAAGGTCGGAGCGTTCTACGGCTGCCACCTGCTGCGCCCCGCGGACGAGATGCAGAGCGAGAGCGGCGAGGAGCCGCGCTCGTTCGAGAACCTGCTCGCCGCGGTCGGGGCGACGCCGGTCGACTACCGCGGACGGGTGATGTGCTGCGGGTTCCCCATCCTGTTCGTGAAGCCCGGGACGGCGAACGCCATCGCGGGCCGCCAGATCCTCGACGCGAAGGCGCACGGGGCGGATGCCATGGCGACCCCGTGCCCGCTCTGCCACACATCCCTCGACGCGTACCAGAACAAGGCCGGGAAGGCCGTCGACGCGCACCTCGACATGCCGGTGTTCCACCTTCCGCAGGTCGTTGCCCTCGCGTTCGGGGCGACCCCGGAAGAGCTCGGCCTCTCCCGCCACCTCGTTCGGACCGATGCCGCGATCGCCAAAGTCCAAGCGCCGGCCTCCCGCTAGCACGACCGGCGCCGACCGGACGCGCTACGCGAGCGGGACGCCGTGGGAGCCGAAGGTCGGGTACAGCCGCGCGGTCCGGGTCGGCCGGCGCATCTACGTCTCCGGCACGACGGCGACGGCGCCCGACGGGTCGCTCGTCGGCCTCGGTGACGCGTACGCCCAGACGGTCCAGGCGCTCGACAACATCGAACGGGCGCTGAAGGCGCTCGGGAGCGGGCGGGCCGACATCGTCCGGGTCCGCGTGTTCGTGACGGACATCCACGACTTCGAGGCGATCGCGCGGGCCCTCGGCGAGCGGTTCGGCGAAGTGCGTCC
>CAZCNZ010000006.1:0-9228 GCA_964500245.1 uncultured Thermoplasmatales archaeon
CCGGGCGAAAAGAACCTAATAGCCCACAAGAAGTCGAACGGCCGGAGATGGGAGTATTCCCACAAAGAGCGGCCACGTACTGCTGATCGGGTGTGGAGCCGTCGGTACCGTCATCGCGAGCCATCTCGTGCCGGACGCGCGACTGCGACGACTGACCCTGGCCGATGTGGACGAGCGGTTCGCTCGCACGGCCGCCGCCCGGTTCCCCGGTTCGAGCAAGGTCACCACCCGCGCCCTCGACGCTTCGGACCGCTCTGCCCTCGAGAAGGCGTTCGATGGGGTCGAAATCGTGGTCCAGGCGTCACTGCCCCGCTTCAATGCGGGAATCCAGGCGGCGTGTCTTGCGACCGGGGCGAACTACATGGACCTCGCCACCGACTCGACCGACCCGTACGTCAACGACGCGGAGTGGAAGGCTCACGGGCAGACCGCCCTCCTCGGCATGGGCGAGGACCCGGGGCTCTCGAACGTCATGGCACGGCAATCTGCCGACGGGATGGACCACGTGGAGTCGATTCGTGTGCGCGACGGCGACACGGGGGCGAATCCGATGTGGCCGTTCCTTCCCGTCTTTAGCCCTGAGACATTCCTTGAGGAGACCCTCCACGGCTCCCGAGTCTGGGAACATGGCCACTACCGGGACGTGCCCCCGTTCGGCGACGGCGAGGTGTTCAACTTCCCGCCACCGGTCGGCCCCCAGAAGGTCTACTCGGTCGACCACGAGGAGGTCGACAGCATGCCCCGCTACATCGGGAAGGGCGTGCAGTACGTCGACTTCAAGCTCGCGCTCGACGACACCGCCGTCCGCACTCTCCTCACCCTCCGGGACCTTCGCCTGCTCGAGCGCGGGACGCCCGAGGCCCCGGGACCGCTGCGCGCTGTCCTGAACTCCTTCCCGAAACCCGCGGAGCTCGCGGGCAAGATCGACGGTGACAGCATGCTGATTGTGGAAACGAAGGGAACGAAGAATGGGCAGCCCGTCGAGGAGACCTTCTCGACCGTCCTCAATTACCGTCGGGCGGGCGAGCTCTATCACGTGACCGCGGTGGCGTACCTCACCGGGACCCCGGCGGCGGTCGCGGTCCTCCAGATGCTCGGGGGAACGATCCGGGCCCCCGGCATGCTGGCGCCCGAACTCCTCGACCCGAAGCCGTTCTTTCCGATGCTGCGCGAGCGCGGAATCGTCTGCCGGCTGCGACGGACGGTCGACCAGGAGTTCACCGGCTGAAGGACCTCCACCGGCGGCGCCACGGCAGTCCGTCAAACCCCCGTCGCGCCGCCGAGAGAACGAAATACGCTCCCCGGGTTTCCGCCGGGCATGTCTCACCCTCGGTTTGAGCCGATTCTGAAGAGGTTCGTCACTTGGGCCTCGGCCGAACCTACGGTCCGCGCTGCGGTGATCGTCGGTTCGCAGGCCCGTCGCACGACCCCTGCCGACCAGTGGGCGGACCTCGACTTGATGGTCTTCACGACGGACATGTCGAAGCTGCTCGATTCCCGCCAGTGGGTCGAGGAGTTCGGCCCGGTCGTGATCACCTTCCTCGAGCCCACTTCGGTGGGCGACTTCCGCGAGCGACGGGTCCTGTACTCCGACGGGGCGGATGTCGACTTCGCCATTCTTCCGGCACAGGGCCAGGCGGTCGTGGCCGCGCACCCGGCGGCGCAAAGCGTCCTGGGTCGTGGCTATGAGGTCCTCATCGACAAAGACCGGTTCTGGGGCACCGGTTCTCACCCCGCCTCCCCCGCGAAGACGGTCTCGACCGTCCCGCTAGAAATCCCATCCTTCCTCGAGACCACGAGCGACTTCCTGTACCACGTCCTGTGGACCGCCCGGAAGTTGCGGCGGGGGGAGGTCTGGACGGCAAAGTTCTGTTGCGACGGCCATCTCAAGTTCCGGCTCCTGCGGCTCCTCGAGTGGTGGGTCATCGCGGAGTCCCATGGGCAGGTCGACACGTGGCACTCGGGAAGGTTCGTGGATGAGTGGGCACCGCCGGAACTACGAGATCGCCTTCCGACGACCTTCGCGCGCTACGACGCGGCCGATATCGCACGGGCCCTGAACGCGACCATGGACTTGTTCGGGGACCTCGGTCGACGCATCGCGGCGCACCTCGGTACCCCCTATCCGGAACTCGAGGAGTCGACGGTCCGGACCATGGTCTCGGAGACGCTGGCCGGCCTCTCCTCCCCCATGTGACGGCTTGAACCGTCTCAGGACGTCTCGGCGGCCTCACGCTTTCCGAAGTGCTCGAGGTCCGTGGAGTCTGACCGAGCGCCTTCGGTGGTGCTCGGCAAACTCCAGTCGGCCCTGTCCTTCACGGGCGGGCGAAGGTGATCCTTGTAGAGGATCAACAGGCGGTCGACATTCGTCGCCTTGCCGCGCTCTTTTCCCCAAATCCGCGTGACCTTCTCGTTTGCGTGAATGGAATCCTCGATGATGGAGTGGTTCGAGAACCCGGAACTCGCGCCCACGCGCTTCCAGACAGTCTGGGCGAGGTTGAGGCCGTTGACGTCGCCCACTACCACGACGCAGAGCCCTCCCGGCGTCAGGACCGTATGCATCTCCGAAAGGAGGGTGCTCATGAACGCGAGGTACCGGTCGAGGGTGTGCGTGTCGTCGAGGGACCGGTCCACGGTGCGAGAGTCTTCTTTCAGGAACCAGAGCCGGATCCAGTTGTAGAGGCCGTACTTGATGACCTTCAGGTACGGCGGTGACGTCACGATGAGTTGCACCGAGTCGGCCGCGATTCGCTCATGCATCTCGCGGATGTCGAACCGATACGCGTAGCCGGGACCTCGGGGCCTTCCGCGCGAGAACAGCCTCCGAGCCCTCCGCTCTACGACCGAGAACACGTCGCGACGTGGGGTTCTCAGTCGGTTCTTCTCCGCGTAGTTCCGGATGTAGTTCGGGGACATGCTGAACGTGTTGGGCATCGGGAGCGAGAGGTAGCCGCTGGACGCCCCGTGCAACGACCCCAGGATGACCCCTTGGAGAAACGCATCCTCCTGCCGTGCCTCGGGCGATAGGTAGTCTCGAAGAAACTCGAGCTGGCCGAGCGTTTCCGGGTGGAAGATCTCCCGGATCTCGGAGGGGGCGTCGTGCGCAGCGCGCGCCCGCCTGCTCTGCTCCCTCAGTTCGGTCAACCGCCTCGTCACCCGCGGCCATGGGGGAGCGTTCAGCTTGGCTCGGGTCAGGGCGAAGGCGAGCGGGTTCCTGTCGTTCCCGACCCCCACCCTCCCTTCCACGGCGGCCTGAACCGGCGTGGTCCCGCGTCCGCACATCGGGTCGAGAACCACCTCGCCCGGCTGCGTGAACCGGTCGATGAAGTAGTGAGGGATGCTGGCGGGAAACATTGCCATGTACGAGCACATCTGGTGGAACGGGTGGCCCCACTGAGGCTTCTGGTCGCGCCACTCCGGGACGATTCCAAGGTCGATATTCATGGGGGGGTTCCCCCCGCGAATGGTTCGGTGTTCCTGAGCCGGAGGCCGATCCGCTCCATCCGTCTTCCGTGCTCGCTTTCCGTACTACTCACTGGTCGACCGTCCGCACGCATCACTGCACGTCGGTGGAGCTCTTGACATGAATCACGGTAGGGGCTGGACATTTTGCTTGGCAATCTCCATGGGCCGGGACGCACCCAAATCGCCGGGCGGTTCGAACATCGTGGAATGTGCTTAGGTCAATCCCAATGCCAGGCGTTGGTCCCCTCACTCGTTTCGCTTGCGGCGGAAGAGACTAAGGGGACCGGGTCCACTTTCCTAGCTAAGGTTCAATGGCGAACCGGAAACGGGGTTTCCACTCTCCGGCACGGTATCTCATCTTTGGCATAGGGGTTGGATTCGTGCTCGTGGGATTCTGGGCGGCCAATGCAACGCCCGTGCCTGGACCCTGTACGGGGCCGTTCGCGTGCACGTATGCACCGAATCCCGCCCCGCAACCAACTGGCCTCTTTCTCCTCTACCTCGGAGGCTCCATCATGCTTTGGTGGGCCCTCATTTTGCTGTTCGACCACCTCCGCTGGAGCTATGTTCCGAGTCCTCCACCGGCAACTCTCCAGTCCAGGTAATTCCCCTCGGTCGCTTGGGTCGCGAATCACCATCGGCCGGGCGGGCCCCGCCACGCGGGTCCCGCTCACATCCGTTGCTCACCGGTCAGAAGTGATCGCGCGCTAGCGGCCACCCGTCCCTCAACCACGGCGTGACCCGTCCCTCTCGCACGATCTTGTCGATGGCCGGTTTTGTACGGAACTCGAAACCGGTCGATTCCGACGTGTCGATCGCGATGGGAGAATCGCTCTCGCAGAGGAAGACCGCGACGATCTGGTGCTCGGGCGGGTCATGATGCGTGAACTTGCCCAGCCAGTGGACAGAGGCGGAGACCCCTGCCTCCTCACGCAGCTCCCGCACGGCCGCCTCTTCGTACGACTCGCCGAAGGTGACGTGGAATGCCGCCGAACAGTCGTAGCGGTCGGGAAAGATTCGCTTCGACGGACTTCGGTGCTGGAGGAGAATACCCCCGTCGGACCGTCTTAGGAAGACAATGCCCGAGCGGTGGAGAACAGCGTCCGCATGGGCCCTGTCGCGTTCCACGGAACCCTCGACCGTGTCATCGGCAGCCACTCGATAGAGCAGCTCGGCCATCGTACTGTGAAGATTCCCCGAGCGCATATCGCCACGGGTCTCTCCCTCTCGCTCGGCTCCCGAATCGTTCCGACGTTCCGCGAAACCCCAATGAGACGCGCTCCACCGCTTTGAAATAGAGCTGGGGCGATTTCGCTACCACCACGAATTACTAGCGAGTGACAGGGGGTCCCGGTGCGATGCCCTCGGACTACGGTCCGCCAAGTCCCGTCCTAGGCCTCGTCGTCTGCGGCGCCATCCTCGTTCTCTTGGAGGGGCTCATCGAGCTCGCGATTGTCGGCATCGTGTCGTCCACCGTAACGCTTCCCGGGGCGCTCGTGGCCGTAGGCGTCACCATTGCGGGATTCACGATCGCGCTGGCCGTGGTGATCCTGTTGCTAGCCTGGGCGTATTTTGTGGAGCCATCGGGCGCGCTCGGAATTGTGTTCATCGTCTTGGGCGCTCTCTCCTTCGTAGTTGGGGCCGGCTTTGTGATCGGTGGCATACTGATCGTGGTCGGCGGATCCCTCGCGGTTTTCGCGGAGTGGGTCGAGGAGGCGTTCGCGCCCCAGTGGGTTACGGACCGCGTCCCGAGTGGCCAGGCCTGGGTGTCGATCAGCACTCCGCCACCCCCGCCGCCCCCGGCTCCTCCGCCCCCGCCACAGCGGTCTCCTGCGGTGGCGTGGTCACCCCTCCGCGCAGGTGGCATCGTAATCTATCGGACGTGCCCGCGCTGTGGGGACTTGGTTCCACGCGATGCCCCCACGTGCATCCGATGCGGCGGGGCCCTTCCCCGGACCGGTGGTACAGGAGCATCGGGGGTGGCCTAAGGGAGTTGGCTGTTTCGCGAACTTGCCGGCGTCGTGACGCGATTTAGCCGGACCTGGTGAACCTGGAACGACGGCAGGTCCATCTCACTGGTCTCGCTCGGTGCCTTCTCGTGGGCGAGCTCTCCGAAGAGTTCCCCCGGGTGAGGGACACCCTCACCTGTATCGTGGATTCAACCCTCCGCGTTCAGCAAGAGGCGCAGCTGAGGCTGTTTTTCGAGCAGAATTTGGAGGCACGCAACGGGTCGCGTTTCGTGGTTAATGGGCCGGGACGGATTCGAACCGTCGATCTCCGCGTTGTAAGCGCGGCGTCCTCACCGCTAGACGACCGGCCCTGGGTCGAACGAAGACCGCTCCTCCGAGATGGGGCTGTCGGTCGAAGCGTGCTCACGGTGCCGGACCCGGACGGCGAGGCCACGAGGCAGCTCGGTCATGAGAGGTCCCGAGAGGGCCGCTTCTCCCACTCCGGCGAGATGACCATCGCGGAGGAGGACCACGGCGTCGCCGACGCGGATGAGGGGGTCCGCCCGATGAACGCCCGGAACGAAGAGGTCCCCCTCGAGCGGGACGTCACTCGCGACCTCGACCGACAGCGGTGGGTCGGGCATCAATCGACGGGCACCGGCCACCGTGAGCTGGAACAATCCCCGTTCCTCGCGCCAGGTGGCGAGGTCCTGTCGTCCGTCGGTGAGACGCTGGAACCACGGCCTTCCGCTGAGGCGGATCGGGGGCGAGAACAGTCGACGGGCCGCCCCAGGACCGAACTGGACGGCCGCCACCGCCTCGAGTTCCTCCTTCACGACCGTGAGGGGGCCCCCGGGCACCGGTGTTTCTCCGCTCAGGGCGGCCTCCACCGCGGACCGTAGCGTCTCCAGCGCTTCGGGCGAGGTCGTCCGGTCGTCCTTGAGGGTCCATCGGACCGACCCGGCCGCCAGAAGGTCAGGCAGGAGGAACGAGTACTCGTTCGGGTCGAGATGGACGACCACGGCGCGGTACGCCCCCGTCGCCCGGAGATGCTCGAGTCCTTCCCGGACGAGCCGCCGTTCGCTCTCCTCCCACTCGCCCGTGACCGGAATGTCGTAGTGACGGGCCGGCGGGACGTCCTCGAGTTCGCGGGGAACGAGCCCGATCGGAGAGCTCACGGAGACCACGTGCACCCGTTCGAGGGCCCGAAGGCCGTCCAGCGCGCCAGAGAAGCGACGGTGACTGCGCGAGCGACGGTACGGCTTTCCCTTCGAGCAGGGAACGAGGAGGAGCACCGTCTTCGACGGGGGAGGCCGGTACCGTTCTCGAAGACGGGCACGGAACCGCACCATCTCGGGGCGCCGGTGGGATTCCAAGAGGACGTAGTCTCGCGACCCGGAGAAGGCCACCGGCGTCCGTTCCTCCAGGAGGTCCCGGAGTTCGCGGTCCGCGTATCGCAGCATCTCGGCGAGCGCGGGTTCCGCCACGAGGCGGGCCTCGACGAGTTCCCGGAGACGGCCCGCTCGAGCGGCCGCAACGGTTTCGAGGACCGCGCGTCGACAGGCCGTCACCGCGTGGTCGGAGAGACGGCCCGGAGGGTCGGAGTGGCAGGCCGTGCAGTCGCACGCCCGCTCCCGAGTCGGGGGCGCCGGTGCTCGAGGGCCGAGGGTGCCGTCGAGGAAGGCTCCCCGCGCTGCCTCGAGGTGGGCGTCCGTGGTGTCGAGGAGGTCGACCCCCAGATAGGCGAGGAACGGGATCCGATGCGGGAGCGCGACCCTCGGGGCCCAGAGGAGAGGGCTCGCTCCGAACCGTCGGCGCAGGTCCCCGACCGCCTGGACGAACGGGAGACCGTCCGCCCACAGCGCGCGTGCGTTACTGAGGAGCAGGAGCTCCGGGGCCGGGGACCTCGCCGCCGCGGCGGCCTCGGGCGAGAACGGAGGGTGGATCATGAACGCCTTCTCGCCGATCGGATAGACCCCGGGACCTTCCCCGCTGATCTCCGGGGAGAGCACGGGCACCTCCACCTCGAAGCGAGCGGCCCCGTCCGAGAGCTCGAATCCCCGCTTCCCCACGGGCGCCGGCCGAGGGCGGAGCGTGAGACCGGGGCCTTCTTCGCCCGAGGGTCGGCTCTCCAAGAGCGCCGGGGTGACGACCGAAAGGGGACCGAGGGACCCGCCTCCGACCAGGGCGAGACCGTCCAGTCGTTCCACGGTTCGGGCCATCGACGAATTCCCCTGGCGTGTGTCGAACGGAGCGGCCTACGCCGCTCCTTTCGAGGGCCGGCGACGCGGCCGAGCGGGCGGAGCGGGGCTCGGGCTGGGGAAGAATCCCTGCCACTGGGCCACCATCGCCTCCCGTCGGTCCGCGCCGGCCTCGGAGCGACCCCGTCGGCCGAACAGTGGGTCGTGGACGTCCCGGACCTCCCGGAGGAACTCCGCCGGATCTTGGCTCGCTTTCTCAAACCCGTAGAGGATGAGTTGCCGCAGGAACGAAGAGCGGCCACGCCAGCCGATCCGGCGCCGCACCGCCGGGTTCAGATGGCGCTTCGCGAGTCGCCAGACCTCGTTCGTCGTCCGGTAGTCGCGGGCCGATAGTCCGATCATCACCTGGGGCATACCGATCGGTCACGGTAGACTCCGGGGAAGGTATTGAGCTAGTTCCTGGCTGCGAACCTTACGGATTGCCCACGTTCCGGCTAGAGAATCCACGCGGGACCGAGCGGAACATACACCGCGACCGCCACTCCGACCAGGTAGAACAGGCTCAGCGCGAAATGCCGCTCGAACGGGATGCGGGCCTGGGTCGGGTTCTGGGCGAGGGTCCGGTCGGTGAGGGCCACGAGGAACCCCATCGCGACGAGAGCGACATAGTACGGGATCGTGAGGTGGAGGGCGAGGCCGAAGAGGACGAACAGGGCGAGCGCCGTCGCGTGGAGGACGCCGACCAGCCGGACGGAGACCGGCACCCCCCAGCGCACCGGCACCGAGAACAGCCCGAGCGCGCGGTCGCTTTCCACGTCCCCGAGGCTGTGGATCGTCTCGAAGGCGGTGCCCCACGCGAGGAGCGCCGCCACCGCGATGAGAACCGTGACCGGCAAGGTCCCGGTGATCGCGATGTAGACGGCGGCCGGGGTGATCGCCTGCACGAGGCCGAGGAACGCCGTGGTGAACGAGGTGACCCGCTTCGTGTAGCTATAGCCGAGGACGAGCGCCAGCGCGACCGGCGCGAGGACGAACGCGAGCGGGTTGAGGAGGTACGCCGCGACGATGAGCACGGCGGAATTCACGGCGCAGAAGGTGAGCGCGAACGCGGGCGAGAAGCGTCCCGTGACGAGTGCCCGGCCCTGCGTGCGCGGGTTCGCGGCGTCGAGGTGCCGGTCGGCCCACCGGTTGAACGAGTGGCCGGCGTTGCGCGCGGCGACGAAGGCGACGACGACCCAGAGGAGCGTCCAGAGGCTCGGCCGCCCGTTCGACGCGAGCAGAAGGAAGGCGAGCGCGAACGCAAGGTTGAGCCCGAGCGTCTGGATTTCGAGGAACCGACCGAGGCTCCGCGCCGCACCCGGGGTCGGGGCGGATGGTGCCGTCACGGCTTCGGCCGGCCAAGGAGGCGGGCGAGGACGGGGTCGTCCTGCATCGCGCGCTCCGCGGCCGCCACCGCCGCCGGGTCCGACCGGATCTCCTCGGGCCACGGTCGCGGAAAGCCGTCCTCGGGCCGCTTGCGGGTCGCGTCGATCCCGACCTTCGCCCCGACGTTCGGCACCGGGTTGGAGATCGACAGTTGGTCGACCGGGCCCTGCGAGGTCTCGAAGTCCCGG
>CAZCNZ010000007.1:0-4719 GCA_964500245.1 uncultured Thermoplasmatales archaeon
ACACCGAGCAGCCGGTCGAGGTCGCCCATCAGTCAAGAGGCCCCCGCACGGAATCGCACGCGCCGAGGTCCGGCGAGAGCGCGAGCGCCTCCCGAGTGGACCGCGCGCGACTGCCGGCCCGCGTCGCCCGGCCTAGTGCGCAGGACCCGTCGCTGCGGGCGCGCTCGTGGCGTTCTGCTGTTCCGTCTTGAGCTCGCGCTCGACCTCGAGTCGGCCCTTCTTGAACTCACCGACCGAGCGCCCGAGGCTGTGCGCCAGCTGCGGGATCTTCGAGGACCCGTAGAACAGGATCCCCGCCACCACGGCTATGATCAACCAGTCGTCGATCGAGTCGAACATCCCCTCCCCCACTTCGAGCCGATATCACCCGGGACCCTCTATTTAATCCAGAACGCCGACAGGAACCGAACCTACGACAGCCTGTAGGAGGAAAGACCGCGTCGAGGCCGACGATCGCTCCTGCGAACGATGGGCCGGGCATTCGGCTCATGCGTACGATGCCGGTCGGGGACCCTGACCGCGATCCCTTCCCGAGCGCACGGTTCCCGAAGCTATTGCATCCGGGCGCGCTTCTGGCGCCGGTCGAGCATGATGTAACCCACCACGGCGAGGACAACGATTACCCCGACGATCGCCGCATCCTCCGGGCTGAAGCTCAGGCCCCCTCCGAGCCCGGTTCGATTGCTCCCGGTGAGATTGGAGGGCAGGTTCATTCCGAACGCCACGAACCCGTACATCCCGAGCTGGAAGTGGCCGGAGACGGTGCAGATGAACTCGTACCAGCCGGGTCCGGGCGACTCGAACGTGGTGACGTTGACCTCGCCAGGTCCGCTCACGTTGGAGTTGACCAGGTTGGCAGGTGAACTCCCGTAGGCGAGTTGGTCGATCTGCGCGGGGCTGTAGCTGGTCGGGACCACCCAGCCCTCTCTCCCGATGATCGTGAAGGTATGCGCCATGTCCGACTTGTCGGTGAACGTCACGGTAATGCTGGAATTGCTCGGCACCTGTTGGAGATAGGGCGGCGTGTAGCCATAGCTCCCCGTGGCCGAGATATTGATCCAGCCGACCCCGCTCGCCGGCGTTAACGGGTCCTCTCGAACGGGGCTCGCCGCCGCGGGAGGAAGCAGGGAGGCGGCGACGGCAAGGGCTGCCACGACGAGTGCCATCAGGCTCCTCAGCCGCATCGACACCCTCCGGAAGCACCTACGTAGGAAAAACGTCGGCGGGGCCACATAATCCCTTCGTGAACCGTGGAAGCCCGACCGGGGAACCTCACGGAAGCGCCTCGAAGTTTCTGCCGGAAGTCCGCCTGAGCCAAGAAAGGTTTAAGCGCGTGCCCGAGGCTGTTTTCCTCACCGGTCGCAGGAGTGGTACGACGTCCGGCACTCACCGTCCATGCCGACCATCCGGGTGGTCTAGGGCGTTGCCGTGACCGAGGAACGAACTGTGGCCGCGCCCCAAATCGACGCGAAGGGCGACGACCTTCCCGGGAAGGTGCGTCGCCACCGGGTCTCCAGTCTGGAGCAGTGGCGGATCGTCACGTTCAATCAGCTGGGGCACTACCTCCGGACGAACCGGTTCTACGGGCTGTTCGGATTCGCGGTGTTCATCTCGGCACTTACCCTCGCGTTTCAGATCGATGCGGGCGTCGCCGCGGTGCAACTCCAACAGCTCTACCACAGTTCCGAGTACCTGAGCAATTTTCTCGTCTACACCGGTCTCTGGGTCGTCCTGGCCGCGGCGCTGTTCGGAGGAGACGCGCTCAGTGTTGATTTCTCGACCGGGGCGGGCTATTACATGCTCGTCCTCCCGATCCGGCGGCCGGTGCTCCTCGCCGGCCGGTACGCCGCCGCCGCGCTCGTGACGGTCGCGGTGGTCGGGGTGACGTACCTATTCGGAGTTGCCGGGGCGGCCTACTTCTTCGGATTCCGTGACGTTCCCTGGCTCCTCGCCGGAGAGTCGCTCGGAGTCGCGGTCGTCTTCTCTCTCGCCGCGCTGAGCGTCGCGTTCTGCGTGAGCGCCTTCGTCCGGTCCCCTGCGGCCGGGGTGCTGTTCACGCTGATCGCCCTCTACGTCGCCTTCACCACCCTCGAGCAGGTGGTCGAACTCGCCCAGATCGAGCCGTGGTTCTCGCTGACGTACGCCGGCGGAGCGATGGCCGCGGTCCTCGATACCGACTTCGTCCACGTGCAAACGATTCCGGTGGGCGAGGACCAGTACTACTACATCTGGTCCGCGACGGTCATCGAGGGTCTCGAGATCATGGCCGCGTACATCGCGTTCTTCCTGCCGCTGAGCGCCTACCTGTACCAGCGGAAGGAGTCCACGGGGTGACCATGGGCTCGTTCGAAGTCCAGGAACTCTCGAAGCAGTTCGGGACCGGGCCCCCGGCCCTCCAGGACGTGTCCTTCCGGTACGAGGGCTCGGGAGCGATCGGCTACCTCGGACCGAACGGCGCGGGCAAGACCACGACCCTGAAGCTCTTGGTCGGGCTTCTGCGTCCGTCGCGCGGGCACGCCTTCTTGAACGGAAGCGACCCGATGGTCAACCGCAAGACCGCCCTGTGGGACGTCGGGGCCCTGATCGAGACCCCCGAGCCGTACCCGACTCTCACTGTGTTCGAAGCCCTCGACGCGGTCGGGCGAGCTCGGGGGCTCGGCCGGGACGACGTGGACCACGAGGTCGACCGGTGTCACGAGCTCCTCGACCTACCCCCTCTGGGCCGACGAATCGGCTGGCTTTCGAAGGGCCAGCGGCAACGCGTCGCGCTCGCCTCGACCTTGATGGGCGACCCTGCGGTGCTGCTCCTCGATGAACCGACGAGCGGACTCGACCCCGCCGAACGGGTCCTCGTCCGGCGACTTCTGACCGATCTCAAACGGGACCATCTCATCCTGATGAGCTCGCACCAGATGCTCGAGGTCTCCGAGGTCTGCGACCAGCTCGTGTTCCTCCACCAAGGCCGCGTGCTGCTCCGGGACCGCGCGGATCGCGTGGCCGAGCGGATCCGGCCCCGGACGGTGGACGTCGAGTTCGAGCACCCGGTCTCGGCCGACCCGTCGGTGGCGTTGCGCGGGGTCGCGACCCACGTCGACGTTCTTTCCGAACGCCGCTGGAGGCTCGCATTCGACGGAACGGACGAGACACGGGTTCGCCTCCTCACCCTGTGCCAGGAGGTCGGGCCGATCACGCAGTTTGCCAACAGCACGCTCGTGCTCGAGGAGGCGTACCTCGAGTTGATCCCGAAGGCTCCCTAAGCGACATGACGGACCCGGACGCGACACCGCAGCTACCCGACTCGGCCGACGGACCGTCGTCGGGCGGGGCGGGTCCCGCGACACACGTCCCGGGCCGCGCCGGAGAACCGGCTCCCCCCGGAACCTTCGACGGCCGGGCCCGGTCGTTCCGAGAAAGTCGGACGAGGGAACGGAGCCTCCGCCGGGAACGCGTCGGTCAGATCGTGGTGGTCGCCATCATCATTCTCGGGATCTACGCCATCGTTTCGGCGAGGCCGTTCAACCCCTCCTCGAACGGAGGGAATCCAAATCCCGGGCCTCCGATCATCGTCAACTTCTCGGCGCCGGTCGCGGGCCAGGTTCCGTGCGCTGGCGGGGGCACGGGCTACACCGAGCGGCTTGTCTGGACCAACTCGTCCGCCCCGGTGACCACCGGGGACGTGGGCATCTTGATCAAAGAGCCCGACAACGACTCCGTCCCCGACCAGGGAGTGGTAGCGAACGCCACGAGCTCGAACGTCTGCGCCGGCTCTCCCCCCAACGCGGTGACCTGGTCCTGGTACGTCGTCCTAGCGGCGCCGAACGGTACGAATATCCTCACCTACACGGACGATCACGGTTGGACCTCCGTGACGCACGGACCATCCAACGTCCCGATCGAGGACGGCACCACGTGGGTGATCGTCACCGGCGGTCCGTTCTACCATCGGGGGTTCGTCTTCTGGCTGGTGGGGTACGCGAACGGTTCGCCCATCCACCGGACCGTCGTGCTCTGACGCGCGACGCTCCGGTGGGGCGCGCGCCGGCTCGCGGACCCAGCCCCTCGGGGCCGACACTATCGCCCGGGCCAACCGGTTCGGTCGAGGTCACTCCGAGGCGGGATAGTACGCCTCTTCGCCGAAGTGGACCTCGTCGAGGCCGGCCTTCTCCTCCTCCGTGCTCGTCCGCAACGGCGAGAAGAAATTGATGACCCGAAGGATCACGTAGGTCCCCACGAACGCGAAGGAGGCCACCACCGCGACCGCGAACATCTGGAGGAGCGCGAAGTGGACGCCTCCGTACACCAGGCCGTTCGAGGCCGTCCCTGCGGGACCGACGGAGTTGATGGCGACGGAAGCGAACAACCCGGTCGCCACGGTCCCCCACATGCCGCCGACACCATGGCAGGCGAACACGTCCAAGGAATCGTCGAGCTTCGACCTCGCCCGCCAGCCGGCGACGAGGTTACATCCGACCCCGGCGACGACCCCAATCACCATGGAGAACTGGGGGCCCACGTATCCGGAAGCCGGAGTCACGGCCGCGAGACCGCACACGAAGCCGACACACATCCCGACCGCGGAGGGCTTGCCCTTGAAGATCCAGTCCATGAGGAGCCAGCTCACCCCGGCCGCCGCCGCGGCGAGGTTGGTGACGACCAGGGCGTTCACGGCGACCGCGTTCGCGGCGAGGGAACTCCCGGCGTTGAACCCGAACCAGCCGA
>CAZCNZ010000008.1:0-3005 GCA_964500245.1 uncultured Thermoplasmatales archaeon
GTCGAATGCGCCGCCGTGGTCGCCACCTGCAGAAACGCCAGCGCGCCCACTGAGTGTTCCCCGGCATAGCGCCCGATGAAAATGATGTGGAGCGCGAACATCACCGCGCAGCCGAACACCATGACATCGCCGCGATTCAAGCCCCCGAGACCAGCGGCCGGGATCGTCAGAAGATACAGCCCTGCCAGCGCCGCGCCTGCGCCGCACCACAGCCATGGACTCATCCTGCGTCGGCCGAACACAGCCAACAGCACGGGCACGAGTATCACGCACAGTCCCGTGATAAAGGCCGCCTTCGCGGGCGTCGTCAATTTCAGCCCTGCGGTTTGAAACGCGTAACCGCCGAACATGCAGAGACCAATTTGCACGCCCGCCCACGTGGTGCGCCGGTCCAGCCGCCGAATTGCTCTCCAGAAGAGGCCAGCCATCACCAGCGCAGCGAGACTGAGCCGCACGGCGATATACAGGAAGACGGAAATCCCGGCGAGCGCGTCCTTGACCAGCACGAACGTAGCGCCCCAGATGAGAGTGCAAAACGCCAGGGCAAGATCTGCGCGAACCCTTTGACTCGACATCGTGCAGGTGAGTCTATGCGGGACAGAAAGCTTCGGCAAGCACTTGCACCAAAGCGCGGCAAGCGCTTTGCGATGAACGCCCGCCGCGGCGGGTAGGCAGACCTGCCTGCGGCAGGCAGGCAAAACTGCTTCCTGCGTATTCGTTCGCATGGGTGTTGCTCCTGGTTTTGGGTGTTAAAAGCCGAGAGGGTGGGAGAAGGAAACTTGGGAATGTACTGTCACCGGGACGGGGCAGGCGTTCCGGTTGTCAGTGGTCGCGGGTAGAAGGGGTTGTGGGATTTAACCGAGTAATCGGGCGCGGGTCACAACTGTGATAGAAGCGTCGTTCGGGTCCTTCGACATGGCTATCGTAGGCTGTTTAGGAACGCGTTCATCTCGCGCAGCACATCCGCCTCATTGGAGAGGAACACGTAGTGATTTGCGTGAGGCAATCGAACTACTCGTGCAGACGGTAGGCCGCTTTCGAATGCCTTCGCTTGCTCTCCTGTCGTGACCTCGTCGCGAGCTTCCATCGCCGCTCGCGCTGCCGCGTCACTGCCTGCAAGCGCACCTTCATCGTGCGGAACCGCGAAAATCGCAAGAATGGGAACCGAAATATTTTTTGTGAACTTCTGTTCGCCCGCTATCACCGCTGCAACAGCCGGCGGGACCGCAGGCGCCGGTGTCTGTGCAGTAAGCGTGGCGGCCGGCATTACTGCCAGGTCCTTCTGCCACTCCCGGAGGTCGTTCTCAACTCTCGGGAGGATTCCTAGCAGTTCTTGCGCCGCCGTCATTTGGTCTTTCGGGCTCATCCCGAGATGCAATTGTTCCAGCCTCTTTTTCAGCTCGGGCAGGTCCATATTCATATCCCCGCGCGCGGCGTCGTAGTACGCGTAGAAGTAGCCCGCGTCGAGATAGACCAGCCCTGCAACCTTTTCGGGATTCCGGGATCCAATCGAACTTAGCTCTTCGCCCGCGATAGAGTGCCCCGCCAACACGGGCCGGTTGAGCTTGAGCGCATCAGTCACGGCTAGAACATCGTCGCCCAGCCGGTCGGCTGAGTAGCCGGTTGCGGGCGCACTGGAAGATCCGAATCCTCGCCGCGTGATGCCGTAAACGTGGTAAGTGGGAGTCAGTTTCGGCGCGAACTTGTCGAATACGTGCGCGGTGTTTCCAAGGCCTGCCAGCAGGACCAGAGGCCTTCCGGTGCCGCCCCAATCGAGGACTTCCAGCTTCACATCCTTGTCTACCGTAACAAACTGCACTGTGTGTGGAGATGGGTCTTTCCACGCCGTCTCCTCGGTTGCCCGCTTGTAGTCGAGTGGCTGCGGCGCTTCCTGCCCTTGCTTCCAGGTGCCCGTAATTGAGTTTCCGTCCGCGCTTACCTTGCCCTCGTAAGCGCCCTGTGTGGAGTCCACTGTGAATTTGAGAATTGAGTCTTGAAGTGTTATCGAATTGACTGGAATCCCTGCGCCCCAGTCCGTGGTCATGTCGATAGGAATCACAATGCCGTGCAACCTGCCGTCATCTCCTTTGGTAATACGTAAAATGCCCCGAAGTTGCCGACCGCCCTGGTTGATCGTTCCTTGCCAGTCACCGGTTATATCTTGGGCGTACAGGACACCCGCCAACAGTGTGACGACGAAGCCCACGCAGAGAACTTTTCTCATTTGCGACCTCCTGATACTGAGGTGATGGTTACACGAGCAAGACTGGCGAAAGCCATCGACGCTCACTTCGCAGAAGACTGATGTGTTCACCGCGCCTCCCGAGTTTGTCGCCAGTCTAGCTGTGCAAGGTGGATTCAGCAAGGAACCCGAGTCAGAGAGGCTTTCACCTCTCCGACTCGGATAGATGGATGTGGCAGCCGGTCATTCGGCAGCTTCGAACCAAGCTCGCGCCCGGATGGGTCGTACCACTCCTCCGGCGTGTGCGATCCGCGAGCGCCTACTCCGAAATCATCCTGATTGTGCGCAGCCACGTCTCCACCAACTGAGGCCATCCCGTAATCGGGAGCTCCGTCCGCCTTAGCCCAAACGCATGCCCGCCCTGCGCAAATAAATGCATCTCCACGGGAACCCCGGCGTTCTTCAGCGCAATGTAGTAAGCCAGCGACTGGTTTACACCGTCCACGTGGTCATCCTCGGCCTGCAGTAAAAACGTAGGCGGCGTCCGCCGCGTGACCGGGACATTCGGATTCATCCCGTAAGCGTCACCCCCAACCCACAGATGCCCCGGATAAACGGCTACCGCAAAGTCCGGACGGCAGCTTTCTTTGTCAGCCGCATCGACAGGCGCATACAAACGGCGCTCGAAGTCCGTACTGATTTCCGCCACCAGGTACCCGCCCGCCGAAGACCCGAGTACTCCAATCTTGTGCGGATCGATATGCCACTCCGCGGCGTGAAAGCGCACCAGCCCCATCGTCCTCTGTGCATCCTCCAGCGCCAG
>CAZCNZ010000009.1:0-6073 GCA_964500245.1 uncultured Thermoplasmatales archaeon
AACCGCTTCGCGTCGTACCCGTCGAGGGGAATGGGAACGCCCCAATCGAGGTCGCGCGTGATGGGCGTCGGACGCAGACCCTCTCGAAGGAAGTTCTCCGCCACCCGTAGCGTTCCGGGTCGCCAGTGCTTCTGCGCGCCGACAAAGGCAGCGATCTTCTCCTGAAGCCGGTCGAGCTCGAGGTAGAAGTGCTCGGAGGCCCGGAACTCCGCGGGCGTGCCGCAGAGGGCGCACTTTGGCTGGCCCAGCTTCGCCGGGTCCATCGGACGGCCGCAATTGTCGCACTCGTCGCCCCGAGCGCTATCGAAACCGCATTCGGGACAGGTGCCCACGAGATACCGGTCCGGGAGGAAACGGCGGTGCTGGGGGCAGTACGCATTCTCGGCGGTATGCCGAGCGACGAACCCCGCCTCGAGGAGACGGAGGAACAGCTCCTGCACGGTCTTCTCGTGGACCACCGTGTGCGTGTGGGTGAACAGGTCGAACGTGAAGCCCAGGCGCTCGAACGACGCCTTGTTCACCGCATGGTACCGCTCGGCGATCACCGACGGGGTCGTGCCCTCTTTCTCGGCGCGGACCAGCGTGGGCGTGCCGTGCATGTCCGAGCCCGAAACAAGGAGTACCTCGTCCCCGCGAAGCCGGTGGAATCGCGCGAAGATTTCCCCCGGGAGGTATGCGCCCGCGAGGTGGCCGATGTGGAACGGGCCGTTGGCGTACGGCCAAGCGACCCCGATGAAGATCCTGGACATGTCGGCCCCCGAGAGCTCCCCGAGCCGACGTGCGACCTAAGCGTTTCGCGGTGAGAGGCGACCCGAAGCCCGTCGGTATGCGCACCGCTCATGCACCTGCTTTATCCCCAGAGCTACTGCCGGACTTCGTGATCGATGAACCCCCCATGGTCCGCCCGGTCGTGCCCGAGGCGGAGCGAGAAATCGGAGTCAAGCACACGGTGCTCACGCACGGGTACCTGGTCCTCGTGGACTACATGGGGAACGACGCGGCGATCGTCCAGGCGGCGCGCGTATCCTACGGGAAGGGAACGAAGACCCTACGGGACGATCGCGGTCTGATTCGATATCTGATGCGCCATCGCCACACTACGCCGTTCGAGATGGTGGAACTCAAGTTCCTCGTTCGGCTTCCGATCTTCGTTGCACGACAGTGGATCCGTCACCGGGTAAGCTCTACGAATGAGTACTCGGCTCGTTACAGCGTCGTCCCAGACGAATACGAGGTTCCCCCGCCGGAAGAAGTGCGCCATCAATCGACCCGGAACCGTCAGGGCAGAGGGGATCCTTTGCCCGCCGACGTGGTCGAGAGATTCCGGTCGGACCTCGACCGTGTATCGAAGGAGGCGTACACCGCCTACACTCGCGCACTCGACGCGGGTGTCGCACGCGAGACGGCGCGACTCCTGTTGCCGGTGGCGTACTATACTCAATGGTACTGGAAGATTGACCTGTGGAATCTCTTTCATTTCCTTTCGTTGCGGCTCGATCCTCACGCGCAGGAGGAGATTCGACTGTACGCCGCCGAAATGGCGAAAATCGCTCGGCTCGTGGCCCCGATTGCGTTCGAGGCGTTCGAGGAGTTCACGCTCTCGGGGCTTTCCCTAAGCCGCCGGGAGCAAGTGGCGGTCAAGGCCCTGCTGGATGGGGAGCCGCCTGAGGCGGCCTGCGCCATGGCAGGCCTTGCGTTGACGCGAGAGGACGGAAAGCCGATGACCACCGGTGAGGGAGTCGAGTTTCTGGAGAAACTCGCGCGGCTCCGCTCCTCCGGCTGAGGACATAGCCCCCGGACCGAACCAACAGCGAATCGCGTCGGCCACTAGAATCGTGGGTCCGGCCCGGCCTCGAGCGTAAACCCGGGGCGGATCGCGAACGAGAACGGCGCTGTCACATCCCCAAATCGGTCGGGAAGGACAGAACTGAGTTGCTCGTACTCCCGGGCGGCCGGGTCATCGGCGGCCATCACGCCGGCAAGCCGAGCCGCGGCGCCTCCCGCGCGCATCACTCCGAAGCCATTGAATCCCGTCAGCACGAACAGATCGTCGGCACTCGGAACGGGCCCGATCAGCGGTCGGCGGTCGGGAGTGGCGACGCACACGCCGGCCCAGGCACGCACGAGCTCCGCGTCGGCCCAGCCCGGAAACCGGCTCGCGAAGCTCTCGGCGAGATGGGCCACGAACTTTTCGTCCCCGCCGGTCGAGTATTTGTCCGGGTCGACCTCCACGAGCTCGGTCCCGTCCCCAGCCAGGATGCGACCGACCTCTTCCGGGCGCACGTACACGTCCAGGTCGATGTCGTGAACCGACGGGAATAATCGACGGTCCTCCGTCGAGGGGCGGAGCACCGCGGCCTGGGTCCGGTACGGGGCGAGCGGCAGCGGGTACCCCACCGACTCGAGGACCTTCTTCGACCAGGCCCCCGCCGCCACCACGGCCTGGCGCCCCCGGGTCGATTGGCCTCGTACGATGACCTCCCATCGATCTTCAACACGCGCGAAGTGGCTGGCCGGGGACCCCAAGATGAAGTCGACTCCGAGCTCTCGGGCCCGTTCCGCGTACAGCTCAGCCATCCGGCTGGGCGTAACGACCGAGTCGTTCGGGCTCCAGATCGCCCCCAGCACCCCATCGAACTTGCCCCAGGGCACTTTTTCCGCGAGCGAGGCGAGGTCGATCGAGGACACCGGGACGGACCAGCGGCGAAGCCTCTCGACCGCCGCCTCCAAGACCGGGAGCGCCTCGCGGTTGTGGGTCCAGCGGGCGAAGCCGTTCACGGCGTACGCGGACGGGTCGTATCGCTGGGCCAGCTGGGCGTACTCCTCCTTCGACTCCCGCACGACCTGGACGTCCCAGGGGTCCCACAGTTGCTCGGTCACGATGCCCGCCGCCCGGCCGGTCGCTCCGGCGCTCGGGGTCTGCGGGTCGTAGACGACGACCGAACCGACGGAGCGACGCGCAAGGTGGAAGGCGAGGGCGCACCCGGAGATCCCGGCCCCGAGGATGAGCACGTCCGCGTGGTCGTCGGCCACGAGCGTCCCGAGCCCTCGGGGCGGTTAATATTGCGGCTTCGCCCGCTGGTAGGCGTTCTGGAGCGCCTGCGTGTCGACGTGCGTGTAGATCTGGGTGGTGGCGACCGAGGCGTGCCCGAGGAGCTTCTGGATGTATCGGATGTCGCACCCCCGGGAGAGGAGCGCGGTCGCGAGGGTATGGCGCAGCATGTGGGGGGTGACTCGACGCGGGATCTTGGCCGACGTGGCGGCGCGGCGTACGATGCGCTCGATCGTCACCGGCCCGACCGGGAACAGCCGAGAGGTGGATTCCCCCGCGAGGGTTCGGTCGGTGAGATACCGGTCGATCGCCGCTCGGGTCCGGTCCTCGAGGACGACCTCCCGGTCCTTGTCGCCCTTTCCCGAGCGGACGTGGAGCACGTTCCGCTCGAACTCGAGGTCCTCGACCTGGAGGTGGCTCAGCTCGCTGACCCGGAGGCCGCAGAAGGCGAGCACGTGGACGATCGCGCTGTCCCGGGGCGAGTCCTTCACGATATCGAGCAGCCGGTGCATCTCCTCCTCGGTCAGGTACCGGGGGAGGCGCTCGGGGCGCCGGGGGGCCTCGAGCTGGTCCGCGATCGCGAACCCATAGCTCCGGAAGAGGCAGGCCAGGCCCCGGACGGTGGTGTAGATCGAGTTCTTCGAGTAGTGGCGCTGCAGCACGAGGTACTCCCGGAACGCCTCGAGGTCGTGGAGCGTCACCTCGTCGAGCGGCTTCTGCGCGAACTGCAGAAACATCCAGGCGATGTGGCCGTACTGCTTGACCGTGCAGGGGCTCCGCTCCTGCGACTGCAGCAGCCGCTGGAAGCGCCCGACGAGCTCGAAGACGTCGAACCCTCCGTTTTCTGACGAGGATCGAGCAGAAGAGAGCCCGCGTCGGGCCCCGGGGGCCGCGCGCGGGACCGACGCGGAAGATGCCATCGCGCGGGAACTGGCCGGATTTTGCCTAATAATCGTATGCGCGCAGTGGAAGGCTCGCGACCGCTCGTCGCTCAAATAGAGGGGGACCGTTGCGTTCGGCGTGCGCTGCTCGAGCTGCGAGGCAGACGCCGTCATCGACCAGCCGTACCGCGGCCTCCACCTCTGTGCCTCCCACTTTCGCGAGTCGGTCGAGGAGCGGGTACGTCGCGAAATGCACCGCCAGCTCCCCCGATTCGGCCGGGGAACCGTGGCGGTCGCCCTCTCCGGAGGCAAGGACAGCAGCGTCGCGCTCCTGCTCGCCCACCGCTACTTCCGCCGTCGGCCGACCGTCCGGGTGGTCGCGATCAGCGTCGACGAGGGGATCAGCGGGTATCGCACGGCGACCGTGAAGGCGGCATGCGCTCTGACCGACTCGTTGGGGGTGGAACACCACGTCGTTTCGGCCCAGGAGGCGATCGGGACGACGATCGACCGCACGGTCGCCGACCTTCCCGGCACGGTTCCCTGCTCGTACTGTGGCGTCTGGCGCCGTCAACTGCTCAACCGGGCGGCGCGGGACGTGAGGGCCGACGCGCTTGTCCTCGGATTCAACCTGGACGACCTCTCCCAGACGGTGCTGATGAACCTCGTCCACGGGGACCTGGACCGGCTCGTTCGGATGGCCCCGCACCGTGTGCGCCAGCCGGGACTTGTTCCGCGGGTCGCGCCGCTCGCGATGATCCCCGAACGGGAGGTCTACCTCTACGCACGGCTCAAGAAGCTCCCGTTCGACCACGGCGAGTGCCCGCACGCGGGCCGCGCCGCTCGGAACCTGTTCCGGGAGATCGTCTGGCAGCTCGAGGAGGCGCATCCCGAGCCCCGCCAGTCGCTCTTGCACACTCATGACCGCCTCGTCACCCAGTTCCTTTCCGACGGAGGGGCGTTGGCGGCTCCGGACCGCTGCCGCGCCTGTGGCGAGCCGTCGGCCGGTGAACTGTGCCGGGCGTGCGAGTACCTCGAGATCGCACGGAGTGCGTCCCCCACGACGGAGGCCTCATGAGCAACCCCGAGCCCGGGCCGATCCCGGCGGGGAGCGACCCTCGCGCATCGGTAGCGAAGCGAGTGTTCGTCGTGGGGGCAGGGATCATGGGGAGCGGCATCGCCGCCCAGTGCGCCCTCGCGGGCTACCCCGTGACCCTGGAGGACGTGAACGAGGAGTTCGCCCGGCGGGGACTCGCGAACGCCGCGCGGGCGCTCGACCATGCCGTCCAGCGGGGGAAGGTCGGCGTCGGTGCTCGGGAGGAGGCGGTCGCGCGCATCGACTTCGCGATTGGACTCCGCCGGGCCGATTCGGCCCAGATCGTGATCGAAGCGGCCCCAGAGGACCTTCCTCTCAAGCGGAAGATCTTCGCGGAACTCGAACCGATGGCCAGTCCGACCGCCCTCCTGGCAACGAACACGTCGTCGCTGCCGATCACCTCGATCGGTCAGGAGATGAAGGACCCCAGTCGGCTGGTCGGGGTCCATTTCTTCAACCCGGTCCTCCAGATGCCGCTCGTCGAGCTCATCCCGGGCCATACCACGCGCCCGGAATGGGTCGACGCGGCGCGCGAATTCGCCGTGAGCCTCGGGAAGACGGTCGTCCTCTCTCGCGACACCCCGGGATTTGTCACGACCCGCGCGATGGCGGTGCTCGTGAACGAGGCGGCCTGGATGCTCTACGAGGGGGTCGCCACCAAGGAGGACATCGACACCTCCTACAAGCTCGGTTTCCACCACCCGATGGGCCCGTTCGAGCTCGTCGACCTCATCGGGATCGACACCGCGGTCTCGATCCTCGACGTCCTCTGGGACGGGTTCCGGGACAGCCGGTACCGCGTCTGTCCGCTCCTGCGCACGATGGTGGCGGCGAAGAAGTTGGGGCGCAAGACGGGTGAAGGGTTCTACGTCTACCCGGCGGGGAAACCGGGATCGCCATGACCGCCCTCGGCGCCGGCTGGGACCTCCTGATCCTCGTCCTGGTGGCGTTCATCCCGGCCCTCATCTACTTGGGCTGGATCCGGGGGACGGAACGGTACGGGCAGGAAGCCTGGGGTCCCCTCCTCAAGGCGTTCTTCTACGG
>CAZCNZ010000010.1:0-3979 GCA_964500245.1 uncultured Thermoplasmatales archaeon
GACTGGCATCCGCAATTCGTCAGTCGCCGCGCGCCCCAGCAGGCGTTCAGCCTCAGCCACGCCACCCGGCTCGGCCAGCGACGGCGCCGCAAGCTGAAGGTTCTCCAATACCGTCAGATCGGGCGCCAGTGCCGGGTGCTGGTACACGACGCTGACTCCATCCTCGCGCATTTGCCGGGGATCGGGCGCGTCCACATGCTTGCCGCCGTAATAGATGGCGCCGGCATCAGCGCGCAGCACGCCGGCCGCAACGCCGATCAAAGTCGATTTGCCTGCGCCGTTCTCGCCCACGATCGCGTGAACCTCGCCTGGCATGATGAGAACATCGACACCCTTCAGCGCCTGCACGGGGCCAAAGCTCTTGCGTACGCTGGCGAGCGTCATGATCGGCACATGCGCCGTGGTCGGCGGCGCAATCGGGTCCACTACGTTATGCATGCCTTAGCCGCCGCGTGATTTCAGGAAGTGCCACGCCGCTGAGCACGATGATCGCATCGGCCAAATCCTCGGCCGACCCTCCGAACCCGAGCGCAGTCACCAGTTGCGCAAGATAAGTCAGAAAAAAAGCGCCGACCACGGTGGCGACCACGCTTCCCTTGGTCAGGCCGCCCAGCGGATTGCCGCCGACCACGACTGCAGCGATGGTGCCGAGCAAATACGGCAGCCCGCATAGAACAGTCGGTGACACCAAATATCCGGACAGCATAATAGCCGCGATCGCATACATGAGGCCGGCGATCGTATAGGTCAAAATGCTGTAAATATTGAGCGGCACGCCTACGGCGTGAGCCGCAGGCGGATTGACGCAGACTGCGATGAAGCGGCGCCCGACCGTCGTAAATGTCAGGACGAACACGGTTGCCGCCGCCACCAGCAGCAACACCCATATCGTCGCCGGCACAAACAGAAACTCCCCGACAAAAAAGCTGACCATCATCGGCGGCGACTGCACCGATGCGCCGGTTGAGACAAAATAGGTCAGTCCGAACAGAATGGCGTTGATGCCGATGGTCGTGACGAGCGGCGGCACCCGCAACAAGGTAACGACGAGGCCGGTGATCGCACCGATGGCTGCACCAACTAAAAGTCCCGCCGCGATATAGAAAAGTACCACGCCAAGATTGGTTGAGGAGTCCGGCAGCTTGGTAACAACCACGGCAACGAACGACATGATGCCGGCTGTCGACAGATCGAGTCCACGCTGCTGAATCACCAGATGCTGGCCGATCGAAGCGACGGCAAGGATCGCGAAGTAGGGCAACGTGGAGAGGATGGCCGCGACGCTGACGGTGCTGGGCGCTGCGATGCCGCCAATCACGACCAGCAAAGCCGTCGCAACAACAGCCTTCGCTGCAAGTGGTAGCTCAGTCAGATCCTTGCCAAGTCGGGGCAACCGCAGACGGATTGTTTGCTCGTCCGCCATATTCCGAATCCGGTCCCCCAATTCCAGAGCTTTACGATGCCGTGCCCGGCGCTCAGCTGCAAGAGCAATAAAGAACAATACAGGTGGCCTCAGCCCTTAAGGGCTGAGGCCGGACGCCTTGGGCAGTGACTCAGGCGGGTCGGCTTACTTGCCGCCCAGCGCTTTGATCTGTTGCTCTTTGCTCAGCATCGACGACGGGATCGAGTCCATCGGCATCGACTTGTCACACTTCAACGCGAGCTTCGGGTCCTTCGAAGTCGTGTCCTCGGTGAAGGGCAACCTGATCAGGCTCGGCTCGTCGTTGTCCATGCCTTGGGCCGCCGCAACGCCCTTACGCAGTGCGTTGCGCACCATCCAGGTGTGAGCATCGATGCTCATCATCTTCATCTCGGGGTGTTCGGCAGTAAGGCAGCTCAGGTCCATCAGCGACTGTCCAACATAGGCCGGAATGGGCTTGCCGGCAGCGACGAAGGCGCGGATCGGGCCGACCGTCTCGCTGTAGATGCCGTCGATCTGCGGATACTTGGCGATGAGCGCCGCGGTCTTCTGCTGCGCCACGGCCGGATCCCACATGGTCGGCACCGGCTCGGCTTCCAGCACCTTGATGCCCGGATACTTGGCGAAGTACGGCTTCCAGCCGGTGACTTGCGCCGCCGTCATCGGATTGCCCGGCGTACCGCCGAACATAATGATGTTGCCTTTGCCGTTGAGCGTCTTGACCAGCCATTCGGCCGCCTGTTGGCCGACCTCGGACTGGCTTTCAGTAACGCGGTCGATGTAGTCCTTGCCCAGACCGGGGAAGGCTTCACCGGTCGAGAACGGAACGGTCGCGATGCCTGCCTGGGTCGCTTCGCGCGTCGCCTTCAGAATAGCGGGACCGGTGTCGAGGAACGCGACGATGACATCGAACTTCTGCGCCATCAGACCTTCGATATCGGCGATCTGCTTCTCAGGCTTGAACTCGCCGTCGGTGTACCGGACTTCGGTGATGTTCTTGCACTTCGACGCTTCATCCTCGAATTCGGCGCGTTGAATGTGCCGCCAATAGTTACCACCCCAACCGTCGGAGAGCGCAACCTTGATCGGTTTGGTGCCGCAGAACTTGGACATCGGCTGGAAATCAGCGACGGTCCCCTTCTTCTCAGGATAAAGCTTGACTTTCATGATATCGGCGTAGCCGACGGTAGCGATGGCAAAGGCCATGCCCAACGCCGAAACACCGTAAGCCAGACTGCGTGGTACCAACATCTGTTCCTCCCCTGTGCATCTGCTGCGCTCAGCTATTAGCGAGAACACAGCGTGTCGACGGCAGCGCCGTGACCATTTGTTTCCGTCAACCGGATTTCCCAGATGACTTTACACAACGCGAGAATACCCTTGTTTTGCGCCCTATGCCAAGCCCGCGATGATTTCGGACATGTATCCGCAGTAATCGAAGAGCCAAAAAGATGCCTTTGTGGGATTGCGCCCGCGTGGTGGGCGATGCTCCCCGAGGCCGCCATGCTCGATTGGCGCAAGAATACGCAATCCTTCGGCGGCATCAAAAAGACACCGTTCTTGACCTAACGCTTAAACGGTCGGCATAGTCGCAAAACAAAGCCACTGGCTGACCGATCGGACGACATAAGGGAGGAATTCCATGCACAAGAGCACCGACCACATCCTGACCACACATACCGGCAGCCTGCCGCGCGGCGCCGAGCTCAACGACCTCTTGATCGCCGACGAGGCCGGCGAGAAGGTCGATCAGGCCAAGCTTAACGACATGATCGACAAGCGTGTGGCCTTCGTGATGCAGAAGCAACGCGAGGCCGGCGTCGATGTTGCCAACGACGGCGAGCAGGGCCGCGTCGGCTTTCAAACTTACCTGCCGAAACGCATGACCGGGTTTGGCGGCGAATCCAAGCGTCCTTTTGGCCAGGAGTGGATTCAACTGCCGCTGTTTACGCAAAAGTTCATGGCGCGCTTGCCGAAGACCGGCAAAGTATTCGGCTGTCCCGAAGCGATCGCCGAGATCAAATATGTGGACAAGGAAGCCATAAAGGCCGAACTCGCACGCTTTAAGCGCCACGCTGACGCGATCAAGCCGCCATTCGCAGAAATGTTCTTCGCCGAACCGTCGCCGGGGATTGTCGCAACGACGATGCTGAATGCGTACTACAAATCGTACGAGGATTATCTCAACGCTATCGCGCGCGAAATCCATTACGAATACAAGTCAGTCGTTGACGCCGGCTACATCTTGCAGATCGACGCTCCGGATCTGGCGATGGAGCGGGTTCTGCTCTTCCAAGACAAAACCGACGCCGAATTCGTAAAGCTCGTGGAACTGCAAATTGCTGCGCTTAACAAGGCTCTGCAGGGGATTCCACGTGATCGCGTGCGGCTGCACATTTGCTGGGGCAATTGGGAGGGACCGCATATCTTCGACATCGGTCTCGAGCCGCTGCTGCGGGCGTTCTACCAAGCCAACGTCGGCGCTTTGAGCATTGAGTTCGCCAATGCGCGCCGCCAGCACGAATATGCAGCTTTGAAGAAGCACAAGTTCCCGGACAA
>CAZCNZ010000011.1:0-7246 GCA_964500245.1 uncultured Thermoplasmatales archaeon
CGATGGGGAAAATGGCGGCGGTCCGATCTGGGCCATTTTCGATGCCGACGCCGTGGCGCGAGAGGAGTGGATCGCAACCCCGCCGCATGTCGATCGCGAGGCGGGATTCTTTTTTTCCGCCGACACGCTGGGCGGTTTGGCGCGGCAGATCCGCATGAAATATCAACGCGTGCCGATGCCGCCGGAAAATCTCGAGGCGAGCGTGGCGCGTTACAATTCCTTCGTCGATCGCGGTGTCGATGAGGATTTCGCCAAGCCCACGCCGCTCTACAAGATCGCGCGGCCGCCGTTTTACGCCGCCTGGGCGACGCCAGTCCTGCACGACACGCGCGCCGGGCTGCGCATCAACGCGCGTTGCCAGGTACTCGATCTCAATGGCGCGATCATCCCCGGCCTTTACTGCGGCGGCGAGTCGGCGGGCGGCTTCAGCCTGCACGGCCTGCCGCGCGCCATCTGTCAGGGCTTCATCGCCGGACGGCACGCAGCTGCCGAAAGCGGCGAGATTTAAGGACGGCGTTCGAGCGCGGCCGACAGACCGGAGACCAACGTCCGGATGATCAAGCCTGGGCAAGCCGAACGTCGGCGCGCCCGATCGGCTCAAGCGCAAATGCGAAGCTGTCATCGCGCGATTCGATGATCAGCGGCGCAACGACCGATCCGGCAATTATGATTTCGCCCGCGCGCAGCCTTTCGCCGAACGCTCCGAGTACATGCGCCACGTGGTAGACGATGTCGACGATCCTTCCGGTATTGGCTTCCAGTTCTGCGGTGCTTTGCACCTCGACGCCGCGGCGGAATACGCGCCCGGTCAAGCCGGTAAGCTTGGCGCTGGCGTGAGCAGTACTCGCGGGACCTAGAACCACATGCCGCTGAAAGATATTGCCGGCGAGGATGGTCTCGACGTCTTCCGGCGGCTTGTCGACGTCGGCTAGCTCCAGCGCTGGACCGAGCGCGGCGACGGCGGCCGGCACCTCGTCTGGGCCGGAGTTTCCATCAAGATCCTGCCCGATGTAGACGGCGATCTCCGGCTCGAGCGCAGGCCTGGTCCAGCCGTCGAGCCGAACCACACCGCCGGACTCGACGCGTCCGCTCTGCAAGAGAAACCCGACGAGCGGATCTGAGAGGCCGAATCTGGCGAGCGAAGCGGGTGCGCCGAATCCGACCTTCCAGCCCAGCGGCTTCTCGCCTACGGCAAGCCGGCGGCGGCGCGCTTCCAGCTGGCGCGTCATGCCGCGAACGATGCGCTGATCCCGCAGACTGTCCGGCATAGTTGGGCTCAATGCCCTTCCGGATACACTTCGTAGCCGGAGGCTTCGATCGAGCCCGCGTCCATCCATCCCCAAACCAGCACAACATCCTCGTTCGAGGTGTTGTTGAAGCCGTGCCAGCAGCCGCGCGGCGAATAGACCACGTCGCCTTGGCCGGAAGGCACCTCACCCTGTTCGGTGTAGATGTGACCGTGACCCTTCAGCACGATGAAAAATTCATCGCAATTGTGATGCCGGTGATTCTCATGCCGCGCGCCCGGTTTGAGCACGGTCCAGCCGACGACGTGATCGGCGCCGGCCGATTTCTTGTCGATCAGGAACTGGACCTGCATGTCGACCCAGCCATCGTCACGCTTGAGTCCTTCCACCTTCGGCACGTCACGCAAGTTCGTCCTGAATATCTTCGGCGCCGGCTTGCCCTTGAAAGCACCGGCCGTGGCAGCCCCGCTTTTTTCCGCTTGTGAACTCATGATTGTCCTCCGAGAAGCCGATAGACCTGGTGCGCGACGACAAAGTCGTTTCCGTCGATGCCGAGACCGCGGCAGGCGTTCATCATTTCGTTGGCGGCGGCGGCCAGCGGCAGCGGACTGCCGAGCTGGCGGCCGAGATTGAGCGCGAGGATCATGTCCTTCTGCTGGAGCGTGACGTCGGCGAGCGGCACCTCCGGCATGCCGCCTTCGAGAATGAAGGGACCGCGATAGCCAAGCACCGGCGACGCGGCCACGCTCTTGAGCACCGCATCGAGCGCGACGGCCCGGTCGACGCCGCCTTTCTCGGCCAGCGCGACCGCCTCGCCGAACGCGATCACCTCCACCATCAGGAGGAGATTAACGGCGATCTTCATCTTACAGGCTAGCCCGTTGCCGCCGATCCGCGTCAGCTTGGGCCCGATGGCGAGCAGAACCGGCTTGGCGCGTTCGAACGCCGCCTCATCGCCGCCGATCATGATCGACGCGTTGCCCTGCTTGACGGTGACGGGCGAGCCGGAGATCGGTCCGTCGAGCATGAACGAACCGGCTTTTGTGAACTCGGCGGCGATTTCGCGGCTGGCCTCCGGTTCGATGGTGCTCATGTCGATGAAAATGCAGTTCTTGCGAAGCCCGGAAACGACACCGTCCGCGCCAAGCGCCACCGAGCGAAGCGCTTTCGAATCGGTGACGATGGAGAATACGATCTCGGAGTTCTCAGCGACCGCGCGCGGTGTATCGGCCCAACGCATTCCGCCCTTGATCAACGGCTCGGCCCGCTCGGGCGACCGATTCCAGCCGGTCACCGCGTGTCCGGCGGCGATAAGGCGTGGAACAATCACTTGCCCCATGGCGCCCAATCCAACAAAACCAATGTTCATGGACGTTCTTCTCTTGCATTGACGGCTTGAACAGATCCTGCGCCGGCGCCGATCAGGGATCGCGTCGATTCGCGCACGATCATCTCGACCGGCAGCACAATGTGGCGCGGCGCCGCAGTCCCGTTTTCAATGATGTCAACGATCAATTCGGCGGCCTCGACGCCAGCCTTATAGTGCTGGACGCGAATGGTGGTCAGCGGGGGAGAAAGCCGGTCGGCCAGCGGAATATCGTTGAATCCGGTGACAGAAACGTCCGCCGGGCAATGCACGCCATGCCGCCGGAATGCAGAGACCGCGCCGGCGGCGAGGCGGTCGTTGGCGCAGACAACCGCGGTGAACGACCGGCCGGCGACCAACAGTTGCTCGGCGCACCGCTCTCCTTCCATTTCATTGAAGGCGCGCGCCAGCGCCACCTGTGGGCGCTCCATGCCGAGGCCGAGTTCTTCGCAATAGCGCACGTAGCTCGAATAGCGATTGTAGCCGGTCGAGACCGTCTGTGGCCCGGCGATGGCGGCAACACGCCGGTGGCCGAGTGAGGCAAGGTGCGTCAGCACGCTGCGAAAGCCGTCATCCTCGTCATGCACCACCGATGAGAATCCGGAATCCTCGATGCGGCGGCTGACGCTGACGGCAGCGACGCCGTCGCACAGGCGCACTACGTCCTCATCGTGCCGCGTAACGCTCGCCAGTATGAAACCGTCAATACCGCGCCCACGCAGGGCTTCGATGAGATGAGCTTGCCGGCGCGGATCGCCATCGGTGTTGGCTAAAATGGCGACATAACCGTGCCGCCCCAAGCCGTCCTCGATCCCGCGGATAATCGGCGGAAACACCGGATCGGTAATGTCGGGAATAATCACGCCGATCGTCTGAAAGCGATTGGTTCGCAGCGCGGCCGCCGCAGCGTTCGGCCTGTAGCCGCGGCGGCGACTGGCGCGCTTGATCTTCGCCGTGAGGTCGGCCGAGATGGCGTGTCTGCTTTTCGGGTTGAGCGCGCGGGAGATGGTGGATACGTGAACGCCAACATCGCGCGCAATGTCCTTGAGCGTCGGCCGCGCAGGCTTGGGTTTCCTCAATCGGTTTCTCCGCGGAAATTGTTGCCGTGGCAGACGCCGCGCGCATCGCTCGGCTGGCGAAAGCGGACCGGCCGCTGAACGTGCCTCATTGCGCGGCGGGCTCGAGCGGATAAGTGAGCTTGCCGGACTGGTATTGCGGCGGATAGACGACGACCTGGTGCGACCAGTCTTTGAACTGATCGAGGTCGTGCCCGGTGATGTCGTGGAACTGGATACAGATGATCCGCGGCGTCAACCACTCGCCGTTTGGACCGAATTTGATTGGGCCGATGACCGTATCGAACGTGTTGCTGCGCAGGTATTCGGCGAGTTTATCATCGTCGAGCGACTTCGTTTCCGTGACCGCCTTGGCAAGAATTTGTCCCGCGGCATAGGCGTAGGGTGGATAGGTGTAGCCGAGCGGATCGGTACCCAGTTGCTGGGCACGCTTCTGGTATTCGCCCAGCAGCCGCTCGGTCCCGTCGAACTGGAGGCTCGGCGCGGGAATGTAGAATTCGTTGCTGATAAAGCCGTTTATGTCCGGGCCGAGCTTTTGCTTGATCGCAGTAACAAGGAGCCCGAGCATGGCGCCGCCGATCATCTTCGGCCGGAAATTTATCTCCTTCGCCGCCTCGACAATGCCGGCGGTATCGATGGGAAGCGTGGCGCCAAACACAACGTCCGGATTGGCGGCCTGCATCGCGCGCACAATGGGCAAGAACTCCGTCGTTGACGGCGGATAGGTGCGCTCGAAGACGATCTCGAATCCCATCGTCTTCACATTTTCCCGCGCGCCATCGAGAGCGCGGCGCGAATACTCGACGTCGGCACCGATCAGCGCGACCCGGACCGGCTTCGGCGTTTGTTCGGCGGCGAGATCGAATACGCACTTTGAATAGTTGGCCGTCGACTGGCCCTGCGAGTTCATCGAAAAATATTTCGGGTATTGAAACTGCCCATTGGCCCCGAGTCCGAAAATCCCGATGGTCGTGCGGTTCGCCTGCATAATTGCCGGCAAGGCGGCCGCGATCACGTTTGTACTGTAGGGCCCGATGAGCAGATCGACTTTGTCGACTTGCATCAGCTTGGCATAGATTCCCGGTGCATTCGCAGGCGCGCCCTGATCGTCGTAGTAGACGAGCTCTACCGGGCGGCCGAGCAGACCACCGTTCGCATTGAGTTCGTCACGCCAGATTTCGAGACCCGCAAGCACCTGTTTCCCGGCAGGCGCCGTGGGTCCCGTCAGACTGAGACTGAGGCCAACGCGGATCGGATCTGCGGCGGCCGGAAGGATGGCAGCCGATGCGAGCGCGACGGCGAAGGCCGAAATGCATCGAATGGCTCGATAGCGCACAGCCAGTTCCTCCCTTGCGCCCGTCGTTCCGCGGAGCGCGATGGCAGTCTATCGCTTCCCGGAAATTCTTGGCAATCGTTTTCCATCATGTTACGCGTGAGCGCATCAGGCCGCGCAAAAAGAATGCTGCACGCTTGGCGAACGCCTAAGGCCGATCACCTGAAAATCGCCTCCGGAGGATCACATGACATCCGCGCAGCGGATCACGGGCACGAATGCTCGCTTTCGCGTCACGGTCGTCACTGTGTTCCTTGCGATCGGGCTCGCAACGCCTGCCCGCGCGGCCGAGCCGATTACAATCGGTCTTGCCATCGCGCAAACCGGTCAGCTTGCGGCCAACGGCAGGGCCGCCCTCGCCGGCATGAAAATCTGGGAAGACGACGTAAACGCCAAAGGCGGCCTGCTCGGCCGCCCGGTCAAGCTCGTCTACTACGACGATCAAAGCAATCCCGCGAACGTTCCCGCTCTCTACACCAAGCTTCTCGAAGTCGACAAAGTCGATCTTATTGTCAGCGGCTATGCGACCAACATGATCGCGCCGGCGTTGCCGGTTGCCATGCAGAAAAACAAGCTGTTCATCGGCCTGTTCGGAACTGCAGTCAATGCCGCGTTCCATTATGCCAGCTACTTTTCGATGAACGTGAACGGACCCGATGCGAAGCGTGCGGTGACCGCCGGATTGTTCGAAGTGGCCGCAGCGCAGAATCCGAAGCCGCAGACCGTCGCGATCATCGCAGCCGACGCCGAGTTCGGCCGCAACGCTTCCGATGGGGCGCGGGACAACGCCAAGGCACAAGGTTTCACGATCGTTTACGACCGCAGCTACCCGCCGGGAACAACGGATTTCTCGCCGCTCGTTCGCGCGGTTCAGGCCGCCAATCCTGATATCGTTGTGGTTTGTTCCTATCCGCTCGACTCGGTCGGCATCCTGCGCGCTGTCGACGAGGTCGGGTTTCTGCCGAAACTCCTGGGCGGCGCAATGGTCGGGCTGCAAAGCTCAAGTCTGAAAGTGCAGCTTGGTGCGCTGCTCAATGGCGTGGTGAACTATGAATCGTGGCTGCCGGCGCCGACAATGCAGTTCCCCGGCGTCATGGAATTCCTGAACAAATATCAGGAGCGCGCCAAGGCCGAAGGTACCGATCCGATCGGTTACAACATGCCGCCGTGGGGCTACGCCGATCTGCAGGTCCTCGAGGAGGCGATCCGCGCCACCGGCAGCATCGACGATGCCAAGCTTGCCACCTACCTGCACGCCAACACCGTTCATACGATCGTTGGCGATATCGCTTTCGGGCAGGACGGCGAATGGCGCGAATCCCGCATGCTGCAGGTCCAGTATCGCAACATTCATGGAAACGGCCTGGCGCAGTTCAAGGATATGAACAACCAGGTCATTCTCACCCCGGCCAAATTCAAAACCGGCGAGGTCATCTATCCGATGGCGGAGGCGAGACGGTAGCATGCGCCTAACTCGAAGCCGGCGTCTTGCCGTTGCTCGAAAGCTGCAATTACGCTAAGTCCGCGGCCACTAGGCGCAAGCTGGAGAGATGCAATGGCCGACCACGGGGAGCTCGAATACGCAACCGCAACGGGCAACGATTATGCTGCCCACGAGCAGACCTATAAGGGCTTCCTCACGCTGGTGAAGGCCGTGGTCGCCGCCGTCGTGGTGATCGTGATCCTGCTGGCGTATTTCCTCGCCTGAGCCGCATGCCTTGTCGCGCGTTCCCGGCACCAGGCCGGCGCGGTCCTCGTAAGCAACCGGCTCCAAAGCCGGCCACGTGAGCCGGCAAGGCCTCGGAGGAATCATGAAAATCGCGGTTGCAGCCGAAACCGACGCGGATGAGCCGCGGGTGGCCGCGACCCCCGAGACGGTCAAAAAGATGATCGGGCTCGGCGCCCAGGTCGCGGTCGAGCCGGGCGCCGGAACGAAATCCGGCATTCTCGATTCGGACTACACGGCAGCGGGCGCCAGCGTAGCGGCGGACGCCCTTTCGGGCGCCGACATCGTTCTACGGGTACGGCGCCCGCAGGCAGCCGAACTGTCGCGTCTGAAAAAGGGCGCGATCGTCATCGCCATCATGGACCCCTACGGCAACGAAGCCGCGCTGCGCGCCATGGCCGACGCCGGCGTCACCGCCTTCGCGATGGAACTTCTGCCGCGCATTACCCGCGCACAGGTCATGGATGTCCTCTCCAGCCAGGCCAATCTCGCCGGCTA
>CAZCNZ010000012.1:0-2699 GCA_964500245.1 uncultured Thermoplasmatales archaeon
ATGGCCCGCCTCCACCTGCGGGCGCACGGGCCGGGAAGCGGAGGCGGTCGGGAGGGTCGATGAGATGAGCGAGCATCGGCGGACGATTGCGATCATCGGTGGGTCGGGCATCACGGGCATCTTCGAGGGCGGGACGACGAAACGCCACAAGGTCGCGACGCCGTGGGGAGCCCCCTCGGGACCGGTCGAGGAGGGCCTCGTCGGCGGGGTCCGGACCCTCTTCCTCGCCCGGCACGGCCCCGGCCACACCATCCCCCCGCACCGCGTGAACTATCGGGCCAACATCGACGCGCTGCGCTCGCTCGGCGCGGAGGCGATCCTGACGGTGAGCTCGGTCGGGTCCCTGCGGGAGGAACTTCCCCCGGGGACGTTCGTGCTCCCGAACCAGTTCGTCGACTTCACGAAGCAGCGGCCGACGACGTTCTACGACGGCGGTCGGGTCTACCACGTGTCGCTCGCGGACCCGTTCTGCCCCGACCTACTGCGCGCCGCCGCGACGGTCGGTCACGAGATCGGCAACCCGTTCGTGGAAGGGAAGACGTACGTCTGCGTCGAAGGACCCCGCTTCAGCACCCGGGCAGAGTCGAAGTTCTTCCGGTCGTTGGCCGACATCATCGGAATGACGCTCGTCCCCGAGGTGACGCTCGCCCGCGAGCGGGCGATCTGCTACGCGTGCCTCGCGATGGTCACCGACTTTGACGTGTGGTCCGACCACCCCGTGGAGACGAAGGAGATCCTCGCCACCATGGCCGAGAATGCCGAACGCATGCAGAAGGTGATCGCGAACCTCGTGCCGCACGTCGCCACGGCCCCGACCTGCCAGTGCGCTCACGCGCTCGACGAGGCCGGCGTCTGATCCCTCGAAATCCGAGAGTCCCCGCTCGACGGAGCGACGGTGCGCGCTCTCAGCTCGCCATGCCGCGCCGCACGGTGATCGGGATCCGGCCGGCGGCGAACTCGAGCTCGGCGATCGCGACGGGGTCGACCAGTCCGTGCGGCACATCGGTGAGGATCGGGGCGCCGAGGGAGATCTGAAGGGCTCGGGCTCCCAGGATGCGGGCCCGCTCGAAACGGGTATACTCCTCCGGACCGAGGGTGCGGGACGTCGGACGATCGGTCACGAGGTCGTTTCCCCCGGCCTCCGATAGCACGGCGGCCGTCAAGGGCTCGCCCACCTAGGGCACTGTATTTACCATTTGCTCCGGTGGGGACGTTGTCGGGCGGGAGCGCATGGGGCGGACGGGGAGTTCTCGGAGTTGGCAAACCCTGCTCAAGAGCTGGGATGCGCAGCAGGAGAGCTTCAACCCGCTCCGCGAGCGCCGGTTCCGGGTCATGTTCCGGGCGCTCGAGGCGAGCGTGCCGAAGCGGTTCACGGCGCTCGACCTCGGATCGGGGCCGGGCTCGCTCAGCGTACGGCTCCTCCGTCGGTTCCCGCTCGCCCACGTCGTGGCGGTCGACTACGACCCGGTCGCGCTCCGGATTGGTCGCGGGGCGCTCGGGAGCTTCGCTGGCCGGCTCACGTGGGTGGACGCGAAGATGGGAGCGCCCGGATGGACCGGTCTCCTCCCTCGGGGGAAGAAGTTCGACGCGGCGCTCAGCACGACCGCCCTGCATTGGCTCGAGCGACCGAATCTGCAGGAGCTCTACCGGGACCTCGCTCGGGTCCTCCGCCGAGGAGGCGTGTTCCTGAACGGAGACCATCTCCCGTGGGACCGTCGGTCGCAGGGCCTTCAGCGGCTCGCGGGAAAGGTGCTGAAGCTGCGGTTCCGAGGGGTTCCGCCGGGTTCCGAATGGAAGGCCTGGAGGGACTGGTGGGATGCCGCCGAGAAGGTCCCCGGGCTCCGGCCATACTTCGAGGAACGAGGGAAGCGGGCGAGCCAACACCCCCGGCACGGCGACATCGCGCTCTCCGTGCATGAGGCGGCGCTCCGGCGGGCCGGCTTCCGGGACGTCGGCGTGATCTGGCAGGATTTCACGAATCGAGTGCTGTTCGCTCGCCGGTGACGAACACGGGCCGGACCCTCTGCGAACGAACGAAGGGTTTAGGAACCTCCCACGGGTGACGGACCGATGCCCTCGGTTCGCCTCGCCTACCTGAGTCGGCTCTTCCAGCGGCTCTGGAAGTTCTTGGCCGGATACGCCGCGGTCTTCCTCATCGCGGCGGTCGGGTTCTACCTCCTCGAGGACGGCACCCAGACGCCTCTCAACTCGTTCTACTGGGCGATGATCACGCTCTCGACGATCGGCTACGGCGACGTCGTTCCCACCAACTCGTTCGCCAAGCTGTTCGCGGTCGCGGTCGCTGCGACCGAGGTGTTCCTCGGGGCGTACCTGGTGTCGATCATCATCACCGGGGTGCAGGAGGAGGGACAGCACCGAGCGCTCGGCACGCTCGGAACGGACTTCTCCGGTCACGTCGTCGTACTGGGATACGGCAACGTCGGTCAGGCCGCCGTCCGCGAGCTCCTCGCGCAGGAGGAGAAGGTCGCGGTCGTGACGAGCGACCCGGCGGAGGTCCCCACGATCCGGCTGCTCGCCGACGACAAGCACCTGTTCGCTACTTATGGGGCCGCCGCGGACTTGGAAATTCTCCGGCGGGTCAACGTTCCCGGCGCGCTGGCCGTGATCGTCTGCACCGAGGACGACACGGCGAACCTCGTCGCCACCCTCAACGCCCGGGCCATGAACCCCAACGGTCG
>CAZCNZ010000013.1:0-13035 GCA_964500245.1 uncultured Thermoplasmatales archaeon
CCGAGGTCGAGCGACGCGAGCGGCGCATGGACCGCCGAGCCGGCCTGTTCGACGACCTTGATGAGGCGCGCCTTGTAGATGCCCACCCGGAGCGTTCGGACCAGCTGGAAGAGCGTCCGCTGCTCCGGCGGGAGGACGAGCGCCTTGCGCGCGAGGTCCTCGACGTCCGGCGTCAGCTGGAGGTTCTCCGGACGGAGGTCGGCTTCGAGCACCGCGCGCAGGTAGCCGAACAGCCGCTCAATCTGGTCGAGGGAGTACGCCGGCGGCGAGAGGACCGCGACGTCGGCCAGCGTGAGGCCCCGCCGTTCGATCCCCGGCGGGCGGTGTTCGACCGCCGACGTGATGAGATGGTAGGAGGCGTTCTCGAGGTCCCGGATCTCGTTCGGCTCGAGGCGGTCGATATTGACCTTCACATTCCGGCCGATCGCCGCGAGGACGGGTTCGAGGAACTCGTACGGGATGTGGAGCGTGACGAATAGGTCGTTCTTGGTGACCGTTCGGTTGAGGCGCGCCTCGAGCAGGAGCGCGTCCCGGGCGTGGCGCTGGATCTCGGCATCGCGGGTCTTCTGGACGGCGAGCTTCTTGCCGTCCTTCGCCGGCCCGTAATCCGAATCGAGAGCGAGCGCCCGGTCGAAGCTCGTTTGGGCGTCGGTCGGCCGACCGGTCGCGAGGAGGGCGAGGCCCCGGCTCGTCCAGGCCTGCTTGTTCGCAGGGTCGGCTTCGGTCGCTCGCTCGTAGAATGCGAGCGACTCATTGGGGTGCTCCATCCGCTCCGCGACGAACCCGGCCCGCAAGAGCACGTCCACGGAGGCCGGCTGAAGCGCGAGCGCGTGAGCGAACGCCGACGCGGCCTCGGGCCATGTCTGCCGGGCGACGGCCAGCTCTCCGGCACGGACCCAGAGGGCGACGCTCTTCGGCAACGCTTCGACGGCCTTCTTGATCGCGTCGCTCGCCGCGTCCATCTGCCCCACGCCACTGTACGCTTCGCCGAGGAGTAGATAGAGCGACTCCTGCGGAGGCACCTGAGGGATGGCCGCCCGCAGGAACTCGACGGCCTCCGCATGTTTCCCCTCGTCCAGCATCGACTTGCCAATCCCCGCTAGAGCGACCGGGGACTTCGAGTCCCGCTGGCGCACCTCCTCGTACGCCGCGCGCGCTTCCGCGGGACGCTCGAGGGCGCCCAGCACCTCGGCGCGCAGCAGGAGGGCGGCGAGGCTGGCCGAGGAGCCGGCGGGGACCGCCTTCATCCCCTCGTCCAGGACCTCGAGTGCGAGGTCCGGTCGGCCGGCGGTCAGCCGGAGCCGAGCCCGACGCGTCGCGATCTCGAGCTTCATCATCGGGTCGAGCGAGGCGGCCTTCTCGTACGCCTCGTTCGCCTCCTCCGTCTTCCCGAGCTCCGCGGCGAGGTCGCCCCGTTCGAGGTGGAGCGTCGCGTCTTGCGCCTCCGGCGCCGATGTCGCGAGGAGCCGGACGAGCGTCTCGTACGCCTCCTTCGGCTCCTTCGCGTCCCGGTGGAGTCGGAACATCTCCAGGAGCGCGGGGCCGTTCTCCGGCTCGAGGAGGAGGATCGCTTTCAACGAGTAGAGGACCTCGTTGGTCCGCCCGAGCGCCCGGAACGCGTCGGCCCGCGCCTTCCAAGCGGCGAGGTCGTTCGGGTCCTCCTTGAGAAGCGGGTCGGCGATTTGGACCGCCTCCGGGTACTGGCCCGCGAGGAAAAGCGTCTCGGAGAGCGCGAGGCGACCGTGCCGGCTCTTCGGGTCGATCTCGAGGCCCCGGCGGTAGTACGTGATCGCGTCGGCGTACGCTCCCTGGGCCCGGAGCGCCTCGGCCACCTCGAAGTAGGCGTGGGGGTCGCCGTGGGCGGCCTGCACCGCCTGCTGCAGCACCGAAAGCGCCTCGGCCCGGTGGCCGGAGCGAAGGAGGAGCTGGCCCTTCTTTCGGAGGAAGAGCGGGTTGTTCGCCTCACGACGAAGAAGAACGTCCAGGAGCTGGAGCGCGCGAGCCTCTTGGCCGACCTCGGCGAACACCTCTGCGGCCCCCCAGAACAGGTCCGCGTCCTCGAGCCCACCCGCGATCGCGCGGCCGTACGCCTCGATGGCTTCGGTGTAGCGGCCGGTCTCGCGGAGGGCGTGGCCGAGCTCCTTCATGATGTCGTGGCGCAGATGGTTCCCTTCGCGGTCCAGGAACGACTCGTACGCGCGGATCGCCCGGTCCGAGTCGTTGACGAGTCGGGAAGCGCGGGCAATTCCGAGGTCGCTGATGTCGGCGACCTCCGGGTCGGTCGACGCGCGCTCGTAGGAGACGAGCGCGGTCCGGGCGGCCTGGTCCCGCTCGGCCGACCCCTCCGGTCGGTCGTAGGCCAGCGATAGGTAGAGGTTCCCTCGCTCCACCGCGACGTCGGTGCGCGTCGGGTCCAAGCGGAACAGTTCGTCGAGGACGGGGGCAAGCTGCGCCGGGTCGTCCGTCCGGGCGACGACCTCCTTCTTCTCGAGGAGGTAGGGGAGCTCCCCCGGATGGGCCTCGAGCAGCGAATCGTACGCCTTCAGGGCCCCCCCCACATCCCCGGTCGACGAGAGCGTGCGCGCGAGCTCGAGCTGTGCCTCGAGGTCCTTCGGCTCCTCAGTGATCACCGCCTCCGCGAACTCTCGGGTCGCCTCGGCGTCCCGCTGCTCGCGCGCGAGCTCGAGGGCCTTGCGGAGCTCCGAAAGCGCGTGCGGGTGAACCTTGAGGAGCCGACGATACCCGTCGAGGGCGGCCGCCGGGTGGCCGTTCGCGAGCTCGAGCTCGGCCACCCCTCGAAGCGCCTCCAGGTTGTCCGGTTGCACTTCGAGGATGGCGCGGCACGCAGAAAGGGCGGTATCGACCCGGTCGAGCCGCAGGGCGAGGTCCCTCAGGTCGAGGAGGTTCTGCAGGTTCCGCGGGTCGATCTGGACGATCCGCTCCCGCGCGACAAGGGCTAGGTCCGGGGACGATGGCTCGGAGAGTCGCGCGAGCTCCGTCAGGGCGTTCGCCTCCGGAGCCGTCGTCCCCTCCACAATCGCCTTCGCGATCGGTATCGCTTCCTCGTCCCGGCCCAGTTGGAAGAGGATGTGGGCGCGCAGGAGCGCGGTGCGGGCGTCGTCGGGATGAGCGGCCCGCACCTTCTCGAGGGGTCCGAGCGCGTCCGCAAGATTGCCCACCGCCACGAGGAGTTCCGCCCTCGCGAACTGGAGTTCGAGGTCGTCCGGATTCGCTTTCAGGAGCTCGTCGCAGGCGGCCAACGCCTGGAGTTCGCCGCCGAGCGCCCGAGCGACCGAGAGCTTCTTCCTCAGGGCCACGGGATTGGTCGGCGAGAGTTTTAGCGCCCGGTCGACGTACTGCGTCGACGAGGCGTCGAGGTCCTGCGCCTTGAGATACGAGTCGACCGCCTCGTCGGTGCGTCCGAGCAGCCGAAGGGCGTCGGCGTGGGTCGCCCAGAGTCCCTTGTCGTGGGGGTTCGCTTCGAGCGCACGCTCGACGAGCGTCAGGACCTCGGGAAGGTTCTGGTTCTGTGCCAAGAGGATGAGGGCCTTATCGTGCAGCAGCGAGGCGCTTCCCGGCGTGAACTCAAGGCCCAGGTCCGCCGCGCGGAGGGCCAGCTCCGGCTGTGAGGTTCGGTAGAAGGCCATCGCGGCCTCGTGGAGCATCGGAGCGACCTCCGAGACGTCCCCGGAAAGTCCGGAGCGGTTCTGTTCGACCGCCGCGAGGAAGACCTTGAGGGCGTTCGTGTACCGCGCACGGTCCGGGCCCGTTTCGGTCTCTTGGGCCGAACGAAACCGCCGGCGGACCTCCTCGATCGCAGAGGCGGTCGTTCCTGACTCGGCGGGGTTGCCTTCCGGCATCCGTGCGAGCGGACGGCCGTGACGTCATAAATACGTTCGGCCTCGAGGCGAACCGCACGGGTCCGGTTCGGCGGTCGAGGACCTGACGCGCGCGTACCGGCACATTGGGGGTCGATGGCAGGAGCGACGGGACGGAAGTCGATTTTCGACCCGGTCCACGGGACGATCCTGCTCGACCGACCCGCCCTCGCGCTCATCGCGACGGGCGAGTTCCAGCGGCTTTGGGGCATCCGACAGACGGGGTTCGCCCACCTCGTGTTCCCCGGAGCGAACCACACACGGCTCGAACATTCGCTCGGCACGTTCTGGGTCGCGGGCCAGATGGCCGACCGTCTGGGCCTCGACGGAAGGGCCCGCCGACGCGTGGTCGCCGCGGCGCTCCTCCACGACCTCGGGCACGGACCGTTCTCTCACACCCTGGACGGTCCGATGGTCGAAGTCCTGGGCATGGGCCACGAAGGCGTGTCCCGCGCGCGCATCGAAGGGACCGACCGGACCTGGCCGCCCGACCGGGCGGAGGTGCCGGAGGTCCTCGAGCGGTACGGCCTTCGCCCGAAGGAGGTCGCGGACCTGGTCGACCCGGCGCGGGGCCGTTCCACGTCGCTGCTCGAGCGGGCGATCCTCCACGGGGCCGTGGACGCGGACCGCATCGACTACCTCCAGCGGGACGCTCACTACACGGGGGTCGGGCACGGAGCGGTCGATGCGGGGCGCCTCCTCGAAACGATCCGGGCCGACGCGGGCCGCGTGGTCTTCGCCGAGAAGGGGCGCAGCGCGGTCGAAGGTTTCCTCGTCGGCCGAGCCCTGATGTACTCCACCGTCTACTACCACAAGACCGTCCGCGCCGCGGAGATGATGGCGCAGGCGGCCGTCGAACGGCAGACCGGTTTTCCCGAGGTCGCCGCGGAGCAGTTCCGCGGCACCGACGGGGAGCTGATGGACCGTCTGCGGACGCACGACGGGATCAGCCGCGACCTCGCGGAGCGGTTGCTCGCCCGTCGGCTCTACAAGCGAGCGTTCGGATGGCGGACGGTGAGCGGCTCCGCTCGGGTCGGCTGGAGCCGCCTCCTCCGACGCCCGGACGAGCGGCGGGAGGTCGAGGACGCCATCGCAACGGGAATCCGATGCCCGCCCGGTTCGGTCCTCATCGACCTCGCCGGACTCGAGCCGCGCCGGGGGGTGGGTGACAGTTGGTCCAACGTCCGGGTGTTCCGAGACAATCGACCGGTGTTCCCGTTCCGGGCTCCGGGGCCGTGGCGGACGCTCGCCGCCCGCGCGCCGTCGGACTGGGCGGTCAGCGTGTACGTCGTGCCGCGGGCTCGGGCTGTCGCGGCACGTTGGCTATCGCGCGACGTGCGTGCCCTGCCGTAGACGTCATGACGCCGTCCGACGGGACGCGCTCTATCCGAGAACGATCCCTTGCGAATTGATCACGAACGGACGACGCTCGGGGTCGTGCGCGCACCCGCGCATCCGGACGATCTTGATCTGACGGACGGATCGGTCTCCGACCCATTTCCGCGTGAGCAGGATTTCCCCGCGGGTCAAGACCTCCTCCGGCGTCAGGATCCCGGGGTCGCTCGGCGTCGAGGTGATCAGCGTCGTCACTTCCGACTCCGACAAGAAGCGGAGGAGGGACTGAATCTCGGTCCGTTCGGCCTGGGGGTCGACCGAGGACTTCACTGCGAACCGTCGGATCGAGGTGATCGAGTCGACCAGCACCCGCTTGAACGAGAGGCCGGCCATCTGCTGGCGGAGCTTGAGCTGGATTCCCTGGATTGCGATATCTTCGCTTTCGCTGCCCCGCTTCGAGTCTTGCGAAACGTCGCGCATCGCCTTGAGGTCGTTCATCGCGCGGATCTCCTGGACCGCCATGTTCCGCTTGATCCCTCGCAATCCCGGGTTCGCGTCGAGCGTCTTCACGACCGAGAGGTCCCATCCCATCGAGTGGACGTTCTCCACGATCTCGCTGGGAGGCTCGTCGACCGCGACCAGCAGCACCTCCTCCCCCCGGCGTATCCCCTCGAGAAGGAAGGTGAGTCCGAGCAGCGTCTTTCCGCTACCTGTTCCTCCGGTCACGAGGTACGGACGACCAGGCCGGAGCCCGCCGCCCAGCATCCGGTCGAGGCCCGGGATTCCGGTGGGGACGCGGGTATCGACGGATTCCACCTCCGCCATTAGCTACCTCCTGCCGAATCCGGTCGTTCGGGGTCGTTCGGGGGCGGGAGCCCCGGGTCGGTCTCCCCGAATACTCCGGGTGGGATCGGCTCCACCGTAGCGGAGACGACCGGCGGGGCCTTCCGTTTCCGGGCCGGCCGCCGGCGCGGTTTCGGGGTCGCCGGCGGCGGTGTCGCTTCGCCCGGAACCGGCGGCAGGGAGGGGGCCGGAGGGGCTACCGAGGCCGCCTCGGCATGGGGGGATTCCGCCTTAGCGTGATGTTCGTGCGGAGGGGTCGTGCGAGCGTGGGACGCGGCACGCTTCCCGCCTGCCGTCGCGCTCTTCCGACGTTTCTTGGGCGCCGGACCGCCCGGTCCATGGGCAGGAACCTCCACGGTTGCGGGAGGCGCTTCCTTGGCATGGGCAGCGGGGTGGGACGGTGGGGGGGACGGAGCGGGAGGTGAGGGAACCGGCGGCCAGGACGGGGCGGTGCTCGGGAGTGGCGGTGGCCCTGCTTTTGCGGCGCCGCCCCGGGGGGCGGGAGTCGCAGGGGGCTTTGTCGCACGGGGCGCCGGTACGGGCGGATGCGGCTTCGGGGGAGCCGGCAGGACCTTCGTTGGGCGGGCTTTCGGCGCGACCGCGGGAGGTGGTGCGACCTCGGGGGCTTCCGGGACGGCCGCGGCGGGAGGCGGCGGCTCGGCCCTCGGCGCGGGGGAGGCGGGAACCTTCACGGTCGGTGGGGCGGGCACCTCCTCGCGTACCGGCGAAGTGGTCACCGCCGTGGCTTCGACCGCGGGTGCGGCGGGAGCAACGACAGCAGGGGCCTGCGGGCCGACCGGTGCCGGCGGCGGTTCCGCTGCCGGAGGCGAGGGTGCAGGTTCGAGGACCGGGGCTTCCGGAACTCCGACGATCACCGGTGGGGGCGGACTCGGTGCCGCCTCCGGGGGCGCGGGAACCGACGGAGCCGGAGGAGCGGCGGTGGGTCCGGGCAGGAGCGAGAGAAGAGCGCCGAGCTGTACCTGCAGTACCGCTGGCGGTGGGAGACTTGTGGGTGGGATTCCCGTGCGCATGGAATCGGCGCGGGCCAGTACCCGCTGGAACGCGGCTACGGCCGTCGGGTCCGTGGGGGGCGGCGAACCAGTTCCGTGGCTGAGCTGGTCGACGAGGACCATCACGAGCGAGGAGACGCGAGAGAGCTGGGCCTGAGCCTGGTCGAGATGACCGGCGTACGTGGCGGCGAGCGCCTCGGCGATCGCGCTCCGCGCCGAAGCGACGTCGGCGCCGAGGAGGATGAGGTCCCGGACCTCGTCGATGAGCGGGGTGACGGGCGAGACGAGCGGGGCGACCGGGGGAGCTGCGACGGGGGCCGTGACCCGGGGAACGATCGGCTCGATGATCTGCCGCGTGTCTCGCGAGATGGTCACGTCGAGGTTGATGTCGATGCCCTGGGGACCGATGCGGTACGGGTGAAGACGCACGTCGTGCGAGCTTCCCCGGAACTTCTCGACCCCGATCGCCCGTACCGTCTGGCCATCGAGCTCCCAGCGGAAGAGGCGAATCTCCCCTCGGGCCAACATGCGCTCCGGGGTTTCGATGTCCTCGAGCGGGGCCTCGACGGTGAGGAGGGTGGTCACGCGCAGGTCGGAAAGGAAGCGCAGAAACGACTGGGCACCGGCGACCGGGTCGAACCCCTTCATGCAGAAGTACTGGAGCGCCGTCAGCGAATCGATCACGAGGCGAGTGTAGCCCCGGCGGATCACTTCGGTGCGGAGCGTCTGCTCGAGCGCGGTGATCGTTACCTCGACGCTTGCGAGCTCGGGGCTCTGTCGAATCCTAAACGGCACCTGGGCGAACGGAATGGCCGAGCGCACGGCGGCGATGTCTTTGAACGGGGCGCGCTCGTAGCGCATGATGTCGGGGATCGCGTCGAACACGTCGACGCGGCTGAGCTCGGGTTCGAGTCCCCGGTGGTTCACGCGGGCCTCGTTCGGGGGCTCCTCGAGAGTGACGAGCAGGACGCGCTCCTTCCGCCGGACGCCCTCGCAGAGGAACTGGATCGCGAGGGTCGTCTTCCCGGTTCCCGATGGCCCGACGATGAGATACGGCCGGTGGGCGACGAGGCCTCCCTCGAGCATCGCATCGAGGGATGAATTCCCCGTGGAGACACGGGCATCGGCCGGACGGGCGACTACGCCCTCCCCCACCATCCCGGAACCCCTCTCGGCCGCTCCGACGGAGCGGTTCGCTGTAAACATGGCAGCGAGGGCTTCTTCAAGCTTCCTTGGAATCGGAGAAGCGCCGGAGCGCTCCCGCAAGAGATATCTCTCGCTGACTCCCCTCGCGGCCGATGGCGCCACGAACCCCGGACGGGGCGGCCCGCATGCGGGCGCTCGCCGCGGCGCTCCCCGACGCGTTCGAGTCGGGGTATCGTGCGGGTCGGGAACTCGCCCGGCCGCTGCCCGGCGACGACCTCCGGTTCGTGGCGGTCGGCATGGGCGGATCGGCCATCGCGGCCGACCTCGCGCGCGGCGTCGTCGAAGCGGAAAGCCGGGCCTCCCTATCGGTCGTTCGTTCTCCCGAACTGCCGCGCTCCATCGACGCCCGGACGGAAGTGCTGGTCGCGAGCTACTCGGGGAACACGTGGGAGACCCTGGTAGCCTACGACGCCGCAGGGCGGGTCGGCGCGCGGCGTTCGGTGGTCACTTCCGGCGGAGCCCTGCTCGAGCGCGCCGTCGCCGATGGGGTGCCCGTGCTCACCGTTCCTCCCGGCCTGCCGCCGCGCTCGGCAGTGGGGCATTTCCTCGGCGGCGTCTTGGGCCTCCTCGACTCGGCGTTCCCCGAATCCCTCGAAGCCCGCGTCACGCGCGCCGCGGACGCGACGCGCACTCGGATCCACGAGTACGCTAGGGGCCGCGGCCCCGCGGCGACGCTCGCGAGAAAGGTGGGCGACCGTCTCCCGTTCGTGTACGCGGAAGGCTCATTCGCGGCGCTCGCGCGCCGGTGGAAGACCCAGGTCGAGGAGAACGCGAAGCGCCTCGCGGTGTTCGATGAGGTACCCGAGTTGTTCCACAATGCGATCGTCGGTTGGGACGCGATCTCCCGGGGCGAGGCGCGAAAGTTCGTCGCGCTCCTGCTGGAATGGTCCGGCGAGGCTCCACCGGTGCGCACGAGCTTCCGGTACCTGGAACGTCTGCTTCGGTCGAAGGGGGTCGCCGTGGCCCGCGTCCCGCTGACTGCGGAGGACCGACTCGAAGCCCTCGTGAGCGGGATCGCGCTCGGGGACCATCTGAGCCTGTTCCTCGCGGAGCGCGACGAGGTCGACCCCTACCCGGTCGACGCGATCACGCGGCTCAAGTCGGCCATCGGCAACCCGGCCACAGGCGAGGGCGCATGACCGCCGGTTCGGGGGTGCCGTCCCCCGGAAAGGCTCAAGTGACGGCAGGTCTGCGGACGAGCCGGGTGCTGAGGTAGCCTAGCTTGGCCAAGGCGCCAGATTCGAGATCTGGTGATGCGTTTGCATCGCGGGAGTTCAAAAGACGCGCGGGACGAAACCCCGGCGCCGGAGACTCTCCCCCTCAGCGCCTCCCCTTCGAGAGTGTCCGTGGAGGTCGAGGTACTCCGGTCGGGTCGGTGCCGGCGCGCACGTTTCGACGTGCCGACCGGGACGCTGGTGCGCACCCTGGTCCGCATGGCGGGAGAGACACCGGAAGGGTGTGCCGTCCTGCGCGACGAGACGCCGCTGCCGCTCGATTCGCCGATCGAAGAGACCGTCCGCCTCACGGTCGTTCCCACCTTTTCCGGTGGGTGAGCGGATTCGAGTCGGTAGTTCTACCGAGGGGCGGAGGGCTTACGAAAGGGATTAAGGGCGCGCGGAACGTCTCCGGGTGAGTACAGGAAACTACCGTGCCGGCCAGCTGTCCGATCTGCGAGCAGCCGATCGCTTCCACCGCGGCCCACTGCTCGGTCTGTGGGTTCCCGACGCGGCTCGCGATCGAGGGACTCCGGGCCAACGACGGAGGCGAAGCTACGGCGCCGGTGGCCGAGGGCGCGCCTTCCAAAGTCGCGGCGAAGTCGGCTTCGACCATTCCGGTCTTGTCCCCCGAAGAGGACCTGAACGCGGCGATCAGCCGCGACCTCCGCTCCAAGATGGACCTCATCGGGGAACTCGGGCGCGGTGCACCGGACCTCACGAACGAACTCTGTCAGGCCGCGCTGAGCGAAGCCGATGGTCATGTCTCGGAAGCGCTGGCGATCCTGCGGTCGGCCCAATCCCGGCTCGAGACGGAGAGCGACGAGTTGATCCGGCGTCGCCTCGGGGAACTCGGGGAGCGCCGCGAGGCGCTCGAACGCACGGGAGCCCGCGTCGCGCTCGGAGAGGACCTCCGGAACGCGCAGCAGGCGGCCGATGCCGGGGAGCGCGAGGACGCGATCCGACGGGTCGTGGAGACGGATCGACGCCTCACGCAGTTCGAATCCGACTGGAGGGGCCTTCAGGGGCTGCTCGCCCAGGTGGAATCGCTCCGGAGCGAGGCGTCCGAGCTCGGTATCCCCCTCGGCGAGATCTCGAGCGAGGTCGAGGCGATCCGCGAGAAGCTGCGCGAACCCAATCTCACCGAGGAATCGCTCGATACGCTCGGCCAGGAGGCGGCGCAAACGCTGATGCTGCTCCACGAGGCGATTCCGAGCGCGCTCAACGAGGAACTCGAGCGCGCGGAGAAGACGATCGACCGGTATCCCGAGGACCATGTCCCGAGCGCCGTCGCGAAGCGTCTGCACCTGGAAGCCTCCCGACATCTCAAGAAGGGTCGGCTCACGGAGGCGGTCCGGAGCGTTCAGGAACTTCGGCGGGAGCTCGCCGAGCTCGAGGTAGCGGCGGCCGCCTCGCCCGGTACGAAGCGTCCGCCGGTCGTCGCGGAGACCGAGGACGAGATGCTCGACCGGTTGCTCAAGAAGGCGTGGTCGCTCGCGTCCCGGATTCGGACCCTTCCCCCGGACAGCGATATTGCGCACGACGCGGCCGTGCAGATCCGAGACGCGACCGAGTTCCTCCGTTCCCGCATGCTCAAGGAAGCCGACCTCACGTTAAGCCGCCTCATGCGCATCCTCTCGTCCGAGGAGTCACGGAGCTGATCAAGCGGTGACGCCGGAATCGCTCACCCCCTCCGCATTGCGCGCCCGTCTCGACGCTCTCGTCCAGCGCGGCCAGGCGCTCGAGACAGAGGGCCTCCCGTTCCCCACCACCAACATCCGTGAGGCGTTCGACCAAGCTCTCGAGGAAGGCGAGCTGCAGGCGGCGGCGGACGTGGTAAAGCGCGCGAACGCGTTGCTCACCCGCGCCGCGGCCGACTGGACGTGGGTCCGAGAGCTGCTCCGCCGGGCGGATGAGCTCCGGGCCATCGCGGGAGCAATCGGCGTCGACCTCGGTCTGCTCGACAACCGCGTCGGGAACCCGCGCAAGCGGCTCATGGCGGAACCGCTGAGTTCGGGCTCGCTCGAGAAGGCCGCCGCGAGCGCCTCGCTCGCCCTCGCGGTACTGAACGACGCCGTACCGAAGTTTTGCGTCCAGGAGGCGCAGGCGCTCGGGGTCTCGATCCGACGCGCTCGCGACCGGGGCGAGGACGTCGCGGAAGCCGTGCGGTCGTTCTCGCGTCTCCTTCAATCCATTCAGGACCAGAACCTCCCGACCACCGCTCAGCGGTTGGTCGAAACACGACGCACGGTCGCACGGATCCCCCGGGCTCCTGCGCTGCCGCCCCTGTCTCCGCGCGAAGAGGAGGAGATCCTGCTGGAGGCGCGCAATCTCGCCCGTCGTCTCCAGCGGATCAAGGGAAAGGCCCGGGACGCGTCGAGCGCAGCCCGCCTGATGGCCCAGGTCCGCGCGGCCATCAGCGAGGATCGGCGCGGGTACGGCACGCCGGAAGAAGAGATCGAGCAACTCTGGGCGGAGGTCGACAACCTCACCCGGGAGCGCAATCGCGCCGCGGCAGCGGCGGCGGCCGCACGCCCCCTCCCCCGCCCGATTGGTCGGCCCACCGTCGGAGAGCCGGCAGCGCCGATCCGCCGGGCCGCTCCGGTGCGGAAGGAGGAGCCCGTCCCCGCGGAAGAGGGGGAACCTGAACCGGTGGGCGAAGAGGACGAGGAGGCGCGCTTGCGGACGGTCCGACCGTCGTTCTACCTACCCTACGTCCCCCCCGAGGAGCGCGAAGAGACGGCCCACGACTCGGAGCCTGAGACCTCGGAGGGACGCCGCAATCGGCCCCGCCCTCGGGCGTAATCCTCATATACGTATCGCAAGTCGTTTATACCACTTGTCGCGCGCGGACAATCGGCCGAGGAGTCGCGACGTCGGCACGGTGTTGGCGATCACGCCAGCCGGTAACTTCACACTCCGGGCCCCGGGACCGGAGGTGGTTCCCGAGGGGACGCTCGTGACCGACCCTCGAGGTACGGCCCGAGGGACGGTGGTCCGGGTATTCGGACCGGTGGCCCGGCCGTACCTTTCGGTCCGACCGCGCCGGACGCCGACCGCGACCGACGGCGCCGCCCTTCTCGGGCGGACGCTGGTTCGAGAATAGGGGAGGACGAGAATGCAGAACGGAGAGTCGAGCCCGAACGCGGAGAAGCCGGCGGAGCGCCCCGAGGACATCGTCGTTCCGACCCGCTGCACGAGCTGCGGTTCGACCCATCTGACCCGGGACTACGAGCGCGGCGAACTCGTGTGCGACGAGTGCGGTCTCGTGCTCGAAGAGTCGATGATCGACCAGGGACCGGACTGGCGCGCGTTCGACGCCGAGCAGGGAGAGAAGCGCGCCCGGACCGGCGCCCCCACCACGCTCACGATCCACGACAAGGGACTCTCCACCGAAATCGGCTGGAAGAACCGAGACCCGTACGGGAAGTCGATCCCGACGCGCAACCGGGCGCAACTCTACCGGCTCCGCAAGTGGCAGCGTCGGATCCGGGTCTCGAACGCGACCGAGCGAAACCTCGCCTTCGCCCTCGCCGAGCTGGACCGGAT
>CAZCNZ010000014.1:0-4169 GCA_964500245.1 uncultured Thermoplasmatales archaeon
CGTCGACAGCTTCACGGCCAACATCCAGGTCCTGAACCACCCGAGCGTCATCACGGTCGGCTACACGCCGGTCTTCCACTGCCACACGGCGCAGGTCGCCTGCGAGTTCACCGAGCTCTTGAAGCGCCTCGACCCGAAGACCGGTCAGGTCGCGGAGGAGAACCCCCAGACGCTCAAGACGGGAGACGCGGCGGTCGTGAAGATCACGCCGAAGCGCCCGCTCGTCATCGAGAAGTACAAGGAGTTCCCGCAGCTCGGTCGGTTCGCCGTCCGCGACATGGGTCAGACGGTCGCCGCCGGCGTCGTGGTCGACCTCAAGAAGCGCGAGTAGGCCTCGCGAAGACCGAGGACCGCCGAGCGGGAGGGACTATCGATGCCGCAGAAAGCCCGAATCTCGCTCTCAGGCACGGACTCCCGCAAGGTCGACTCGATCTGCAAGCAGATCCGCGAGATCTCCCAGAAGACCGGAGTGGCGATCGCCGGGCCCATACCGCTCCCGACGAAGAAACTCAAGGTGCCCGTGCGCAAGGGACCGGACGGCGGCGGCACCAGTACGATCGACCACTGGGAGATGCGCATCCACAAGCGGCTGATCGACATCGACGCCGACGAGCGCGCGCTCCGCCAGGTGATGCGGATCCAGGTGCCGGACGGCGTCAACATTGAAATCGTCCTGACCGGATAGTTGCGCGTGTTCGCGCCGGGGGCGGGCCGCTACCTGGGAGCGGGCGCCGCCGTCCTTCTGTTCCTCGCCGTCCTTCCCGTGATCGGGGCCGTCCCGCTCTCGGTCCCCTTCGGGGGCCTGCTCGCCGTCGGCCTTGCGATCTGGCTGTTTTTCGCAGCCTTCTTCCGGGACCCCGAGCGCGTTCCGGCGGACGGCGTGGTCTCGGCCGCGGACGGCCGGGTACGGGCCGTCGACCGCGAGGGAAATGTCTGGCGCATCTCGGTCTTCATGAACGTGACCGATGTCCACGTCAACCGCTTCCCGTTCGATGGCCGCGTCGACGCAATCGAGGGCAGCGGCGAGGGCTATCGAGCGGCCTTCCGAACGGACGCCGACCGCAACGTCCAGCGGCGCTACCGACTCGCGACCCCGCTCGGGACGGTCGAGGTCGTGCAGATCACCGGGCTCTTCGCGCGCCGCCTGGTCTCGTTCGTCCGCGTCGGGGCTCGCGGTCGAAAGGGCGACCGACTCGGGATGGTCGTGCTCGGCTCTCGGGTCGACGTCCTGGTCCCGTCGGACCGCGTGAGCCCGGTGGTCCAAGTGGGCGACCGAGTGCACGCGGGGTCGAGCACGATCGCGCGCGAGGCCCCCCCGTGACCGACCGCTGGAGGGTCTACGCGAACCTCGCGACCCTTGCGAACGCGGCCCTCGGGGTCGGCGCCATCCTCTACGTCCTCGCGTGCAACAAGCTCTGGGCGATGCTGCTCATCGCCTGCGCGATCGGCTTCGACGGGTGGGACGGCGTCCTCTCGCGGCGCAGCGGCGTTGCCCCGTCCGCGTTCGGCCGCGTCGCCGACTCGGTGGCCGACGCGGTCTCGTTCGGGGTCGCCCCGGCGATCCTCATTGCGGTCCACACGAGCGACACCGCCACCTGGCAGCCGTGGGAGCCGCTCGCCGTGGCGCTGGCGATCGTCTATCTCGCGGCAGCGCTGGCGCGGCTCACCTACTTCACCGCGCGGGCGTACGAACATCCGTACTTCCTCGGGGTACCGACCCCGCAGAGCGCCCTCGCCCTCGTGGTGGCGCTCCTTTTCCACGATACCCCTGCGTTCCAGACCGTCCAGCCGATCGGGGTGCTCGTCGGGGTGGCGGTCCTGGCCGTGCTCATGGTGGTCCCGGTCCCGTACCCCAAGATTCGTCGAGGAAGCCCACTGCGTCTCCCGATGACCGCGACCGCGGTGGCGGCTGCTCTCGCGCTCGTCCCTCTGCAGTTCCACCTTCCGACGGGCTCGCCGCTCTATGAGTTCGCCTACGGCGCGTCCGTGGCGTTCCTCATCGGGGTGGCGAGCTACTAGCTCCTCGGACCGTTCACCGTCCCGCGGACTCCGGCGGAGGTGCCCTCCACCCCATGACGACCTCGCATCGTTCGACCGGAACCCGTCTCTCCCCCCGCGAGACGCTGCTCTTCGAGGCCGGGGTCAAGCTCGGCGGAGTGTTCCACCAGTACCTCGGGATTCCCGTCTCGAATCGGACCGCCGGCTCGCTCGCCCGGGCGATCGAGGAGGCGGTGGGGCTCCAGCCGTTCGTTCGTCGGGTGACGGTCGCCATATCTCCCGAGAAGGGGGGACCGCTCGGTCGCGGAAAGTATGCGTACCGTTACCTGGTCCCCCAGATGCTCGACGTAACGGTCGAGCTCGTGGACGGGACGACCCGGGTCGTGGCGAACCTGCAGCACCGCGCGGACCTCCGCTACCCGCTCATGAAGGTCGTGCGGGTACACGGGGCGGAGCCGCGCCCTAACGCGCGCGCGCGGGGCGCCCGATCCTCTAGGGCGCGTTCGCCGCGGCGGCGACATCGGCCGTCGGCATAGTCGCTCCCTCTCGCGGGGCGCCGCCGCCCGGGGTCATGGCGTATCGCCGGCGGGTGTACGCCACCGACGCGGCGGTCCACAGGGGCAGGGAGACAAGGAGGAGGCCGGCGGAGACGAGGAACACCAGGCGGAAGCTCCCGAAGATGGCGAGGAGCCCGGAGAGCGCCGCCCCGCCGACGGCGGCCGCACCCCCCAGGGCATTGTTCACCCCGATGAGAGCGCCGGCGTCCCGGCCGACAAGCCCCCGGTAGAGGATCAGCGTGCTCGCGGTGGTGTAGACCGCGATCGCGCCGCCGAGAAGACCGTAGACCGCGAGATTCGCGTCGAACGCCCGCGGTTCGGTGAACGCCATGAACGTGAACCCGGCCGTCGCGAGGTAGCCGAGCGACCGGAGGTACGTGGCGCGCTGGACGAGCCGGTCGGGCCCGGCCCGCGTCGAGAGCCCCCCGGTGAACGGGAAGATCAGCAACGCGGCGAAGTTGTTCGAGAGGTTCACGAGGAAGATCGCGGACGCGGCGAGGCCGGCCGAGTACAGGTACGGCGTGTACGAGATGTTGAAGAGGTTCCCGGAGAGGTTGAACAGGAACGAGGCGATCATGATGAGCGGAAGTTCGTGGTGGAGCTCGGCCCGGGCCCACTTTCGGAACCGGCCCCACGCGCCCCGCCGAAGGGAGACCCCCGTCGGAAAGAACGGGATGGTGAGACGGTACGTGGTGAACTCGCGAAGGCGAGAGAGGAGGCTCTCGGGATGCCGGGCGACGTGGTCGGTCTTGAGCTTCCGGGGCGCCTCGCGGATTCCGAACCACACCGCGGCCGCGCTCACGAACGCGAGCGCCGCCAGGAGAAACAGCAGGCTCAGGAGAGCGTCGGAGGCGAGGGTCCAGAAGTAGCCGATCAGGATCCCGGCGATCGAACCGATCATGCTCATCTCCTGGTACGACGCGAAGGCGTTCGGCCGCTCGCCGTCCGTGAACTTCTCGAGGATCAGCAGGTTCGAAGCGCTCGCGCCCGCCGGTGCGACGGCCCCGATGACCGCGTAGAGGCCGTAGAGCGCCGTGAGCGAATGCACGCCCGCGAGCAGGACGTAGAGCACGCCGTAGCCGGCGAAGTTGATGACGAGGAAGGTCCGGCGGACCGGGTACTTGTCCGAGAGCCGTCCCCACACGACCGACATCAGAATGACGGCCGAGTTGTACAGGGTCGCGGCCAGCGCGACGTCCGCCCAGGAGCCGTGGAGCGTGATCAGAATGAGGAGCGGGAGAGCGACCCCAAAGCCCGAGGCCGCGGCGTTGATCGGGACGAAGGCGAGGAGCCACGGCCGGGCGAGGAGCCGGCTCGGCCACGTCCGCAGCGAAAGTGCCATCTCCGGTCTAGACGCTAAACGGAGGCTACTTAAGCCGCCCGCATTCGAGTGGCGACGTGGGTCGACGGGGAGTTCTCCCTCGAAGGCGCGCCCTCTCGTTCCTCGACACGCTTATTAGCTGGAGACCATCTCGCCGCCCTTCGTAGGAGAGTCCCGGCGTGGCGATTGGCTTCGTCCTGATCAGCACGGCTCCGGCCAAGGAACACGAGGTCTACACCGAGCTCCTCCGGGTGAAGGGCATCGTGGAACTCCATCCGCTGTTCGGGGAGTAC
>CAZCNZ010000015.1:0-5862 GCA_964500245.1 uncultured Thermoplasmatales archaeon
CGGCCGCGATGAGCGAGCTGACGCCCTTCAGCCCCCCACTGTGAGATACGAGGAGCGTCCCGTGATAGTCGGGACAGACCGCCAAGCCGTAGCCGTAGTAGGTGCCGTTTCCGACCTCGATGTGAGGGCGCATCATCGCCGCGACCGAGTGAGCCGAGACAATCCGTTCTCGGTCGACGCGACCACCGGTGAGGAAGATCTGGAGGTAGCGGAGGAGGTCCGGCACGTTCGTGCGGAGCGAACCCGCGGCGCGCAGACAGGTGTCCTCCCACCAATCCTCGCTCGGCACGAGCGCGTGACGCCGCCCTGTCCACTTCGGAGAGTAGAGGGTCGTCACTTCAGGCTGGCGGAGAAGGATCCCCGTGTCGAACACGGTCGAACTCATCCCGGCCGGTCGGAGGATTTCCTCCTCGAGGAAGCGCTCGTATGTGCGACCGGAGGCCCGCTCCACGATCGCTCCGAGCAGCCCGAACGCCTCGTTCGAGTAACTGAAAAAGCGTCCGGGTGGACCGAGCAGCTCGTACCGCTCCTCCGAGAGGAAGCGCATCAGCTGCTCGTAGGTATCGATCGGCGCGTGATTCGGGTCGATCCCGACCTTCCGGGCCACCTTTGGGTCGTACGGCGGGTCCCGCCGGAGGCTCCTCATCGACGTGTAGTAGATCGACGGGACGGGCGGCAGCCCAGAACTGTGAGTGAGGAAATGGTGGATCCGGATCGGGTGACGGGCGCTCGCCCCCGGAACGCGAAGCTCGGGAAGATGCCTGGTGACGGGGTCGGTGACCCTCAGGCGACGGTCCTCCGCGAGCCGGAGGATGGCGAGGGCGGTGAACGACTTGGTCACGGAGGCGATCCCGTACATCGTCCCTGGGGTCGCGGGAAGCTTCGACTCTCGGTTTCGGAAGCCGTATCCTTTCACGAAAGTAGGGTGCCCCGGTCGGATCAGACCGAGCGTGGCGCCCGGAGTTTTCGCTCGAGCCATTCCTCGAGCAACGATCTTGTCGAGTTCTCTCCATTCCTTCATGGCTCCCTCGGCCTCGGTGTACTCCACTGCACCCATAAGCATACGAACCCCCCCGACGCAGCCGTCCGCGAGGGAACGCCCGATGGAGGTCGCCTTCTTCACCGACTCGTACCCGCCGATCACGGACGGAGTCTCGGCGGTCACCGAGGGCCTGGCACGGACCCTCGCGCGGCTGGGACATCACGTTCGCGTGTACGCCCCCAACTCGATGCCGGGCGCGTCGACCGAGGACGCGCGGGACGGAGTCTCGGTCCGCCGGGTCCGGACGGTCCCGGTGCCGCTCTACGGACAGTACCGATGGCCGGTCTGGCCGTTCGGGCTCTTCCGCAGCGCCCGCAGCGTGGGGGACGCCGACGTCATCCATCTCCACACCCCCGGTCCCCTCGGCAGCATGGGGTTCCTCCTGGCCCGCCAGTTTGGGAAGCCGCTCGTCGGGACCTTTCACCAACATCCGGGAGATGCAGGAGAGCGTCCCCTCGAAGTGGCTGGTCCCCACGTTCTTCCGGGTCGCCTGGTGGTGGAACCTCGGCACGTACTGGAGGTGCGACCTCACGACCGCGCCGTCGACCGCGGCCCGCGACACGCTCGTCGAAAGCGTTCGAAAACCGTTCCGCCACGCCGTGGAGGTGATCCCGAACGGCATCGACGTCGAGCGGTTCCACCCGAACTCCCGGGTCCCCGACTGGAAGGCCCGGTGCGGCTTCCCGTCGGTGCCCCTCGTCACGTATCTCGGACGGCTCACCGTCGACAAGGGGGTCCATCGGTTCCTGGACGCCGTCGAGGCCGCGCTCCCCACCACCGACCTAGTGGCGATTGTCGGGGGCCAGGGTCCGGAAGAGGAAAGGGTCCGGGAACGGCTCAGCCGGAGTCCGACGCTGGCCTCCCACGTCCGATACGTGGGACCGGTGGCCGAATCGGAGAAGGCGGCGCTTCTCTCTCAGTCCGACCTTTTCGTCCTGCCCTCCACGAGCGACACCTCCAGCGTCGCGCTCCTCGAGGCGATGGCATGCGGGACGCCGGCGATCGCGCCGGAATGCGGGGGCCCGGCGGAGATGGTCCAGGATGGAGTGACCGGTTGGCGGGTACCCGTGACCATCCCGGGGGCGCTCGCCGATGCGCTCGAGAAGATCCTCGACAGCCCGAACGTTCGACAAGAGGTCGGGGACCACGCCGCCGAGTTCGTGCGTCGGACCGCCTCGCTCGAGACGATGGCCCGTCGCTTTATCTCCCTTTATCGGCTGGTGGAGGAACGGAGGTCCTTCCGTGACGTCGGTCTCCCTGCCGGAGCTTGATTCGCTCGCCCGTCAGTTGGTCGGCGAACGGCACGACCCGTTCAGCCAGCGGGCGCTGGCCCGGGCGTACGAGGAGTACGTTTCGCGGAACCGTCATCCGCTCGCGCCGGTGATCGTCGTCGCTGACGGCGTCGAGTACCCCACCTTCTACGCCCTTCTCGCCGATGCCAAGGCGAGTCCCACCACCCTCGAGGTCCGCCCGGAACCGGCTCCCGCCGCGAACGCCTGGGGGTTCCTTCGACCGTTCGAGCGGATCGTCCTGCAGGCGGACGGGTCGGCCGACCTTCACCCCGCGGTTCCCGGACCCCCCGAGCGGGGGATCGCGCGCATTCTCCTCCGAGAGCACTACTTGCCCCGCTCCCGCGACGACGAAGACCGGGGCGCAGCGGGCGGCTCCCGTGTCGAACTGGACGGCCAGATCGGGACCCTCGACCGCGGACTCACCGTGTATCGGGAACGTGGTCTCCTCCCGTTCTCCGTGGCGGTCCTCCTCTATCTCGCCGACGAGCGGGTCCGGTACGAGTTCGACCTCCTCGAAACGAGCCTGCTCCCCGACCCGCGCTCTGGACGGCTTCCTCCGGGCCGACGAGCCCACCGGACCTCGCGGTTCAGCTTCGCGGTCGACCGGGTCGTCGGTCGGGGCGACTTCTCTCTCCTTGCCGCCCGATGCCTCGAGGTGCTGAGCGAGTCCGGGGGGCTCACCTCGGTCGAGCTCGCCCATGTCTTCGGAGGCGTGCGGGAACTCGTCGATTCCGCCCTCCAAGGGCTGGTCGCCCGTCAGCTCGTCACCTTCGACCGACGAACGGGGGTCTATCGGCCCAGGGTCGAAGCGTTCGTCCCGAGCGGGGCGGAATCGGTGGCTGCGGGTGGGGCTTCGGCCGGGTCCGATGCGATGCTGCGCACGAGCGTTCAGGAACTGATCGCGGCCGCCGACGCTCGGGCGGCCTGTCCGCTCTGCGGGGCGCCGCTGCCCCCGGGTCCTCGCGGGATTCTCTGCGAGAACTGCGCGGCAAAGGTCGACGCGCCGGTGTAGCGGCGAACGGGCGGGCCTGTCGGGAGTTTCCGCCTCGGACGGGAACCGTCCGGGGCCTTTGAACCCGAGTTCACTGGCTTAGAAGGCCAGGACTTTGTCCATGCTAAGCTACAGGCCCGCTAGGCCGACGGCGTCCGCCCTCCTTAATGCTTGGGTGTTCGAGGACGGTGTCGGCGTCCGGCGGAGGCCACAAGGTGGGCGAGCCGAAGCGGTTCCGGCCAGTACCCTCGGACGGTCGCACGTCGAACGAGCCAGGCGGCGTCAGCGCGGGAACAGCCGACGGCCGCGGCCAGGATCGGTTGGCCGCTCGTGGCGACGGGGAACAGTCGGTGGGCCTTGAGGAGCGACCACCGTTTCTCGGCCGTGCGGGGGAACCACTTCGAGAGCGCCGACCGGATCCGCGGGAACTCGGGAGGACGACGGGTGACGGCGACGACGGGTAGCCCGAGGGAGCGATGGATCGTGTCGAGGTCGAGCACATTGAAGCCTCCCACTACCGCGCCGTCGAGGAGGACCGCCCGTACGCCGTCGAGCGGTCCAACCGCGCGGACCAGGGCGAGGACCTTTTGCGTCCCATCCGTCCCGTCGACCCGAACGCGACCGGTGCGCACCGCCTCGACGTGCTCGGGCAGGGTCACGACCACCGCCGCGATCGGGGCGAAGCGGTCGGGACGGTCGAACGCGCCATCGTCCACGCCCACGACCTGAGGATGGGGTTTCCCGAGGGACCGCCGCAACGCTAAGACCTTCGAAGGGGTCCGACCGCTCCGATGGGAACGTCCCCGGTCGCGATGCGATGCCCGACGTGCGGTGCGGACCTTCGGGTCGTCCTCGCGCCCGAGCCGCCGACTCAGTGGTTTCCGTGCCCCCAGTGTCATAACCCGGTGCCCGTGGTCGTCCCGCGGGAGCCGCCTCCGCTCTACAGCTGGGAGGTCCTTCCCGGGCTATATCCCGCGCTCCCGCCGCCCCGCCGGCCCCGAGTGCGCCTGCGGAGGATGGCCGAGGTCGCCCTCGTCGTCATCGCGGCGTTCGCGCTGATCCTCGGCGGGCTGTTGGCGGTGTTGGGCGTAGAGGCGCTCGGCCCGGGTCAGTACGTCGTTTCGGGCACCGTGACGGAGGAGGGACCCTTGCACCTCGGACCGGCGGTCGGAGCGACCGTGCTCCTGACCGTGAACGGAGGCCCCGCGCGGTCTACGCTGACGGATGTGAACGGTCACTTCTCGTTCTCGAACGTCGCGCCGGGAGGGATCTCCGTCAACATCAGCGAGTCCGCCTACGCACCTGTTACCGTGCTCACGTTCGCGTCGCCCGTGTACGGAACGGCTACGACCGGCCTATCGGTGGTCCTGTCGCCCGGAAACGCCACGAACGCGACGACCCAGACGCTCTCCCCGTTCCCCGACCTCGAGACGTTCGTCGCCTCGATCGGGAGCGCCGTCGCACTGCTCGGGATCGTGGCGCTCCTCGGAGGATGGGCGGCGGTCGTCACCCACCGTCGCGACCGGCCCGCCGTGGGCGTGGTGGGGGGCGCGGGTGGACTGCTCGCGCCGGTCGCGCTCTTCTTCCTCTCCCTCGGTGGCGTCTTTCCGGACCTGGTGGTGGGCACGGCCGTTCTCGCCGCAGTGGGGACGTTCGCGCTGACCGTGCGGTGCCTCGAGATCTACCAGGTCGGCCCCGAATCCCGGACGACCTAAGGGGAGCCTTGGGTCCGGGCGGGCGCGGTCCGATTCGGACCTTCGATCGGTTGGCGGGACCGGAACCCGCCCGTGAGCGTGTGGAAGTAACTGACCGCGGGTTCGCCGTGCTGCCAGCAGAGGAAGACGAGTTCGCCGTCCTTCATCGCGTAGAAGTCGACAAGGCCCGTCCCCAGGTCCTTCACTTCGATCCCCTCGGCGCGCAGCGCGCCGACCGCCTCGTCGAGACGACGGCTCAGGTGCTTCCACTCCGCATCGAGGCGCGACTTGAGCTCGTGGTCCGGCTGGTCCGGGGCATCGGCTTCCGAACCCCAGAACGCGGCGAGGCGTTCCCGCTCCTCATGGACCTCGGCGAGACGGGTCAACCACCCGCGCAACCGGGGCAAGAGCTCCTCCAGCCCGGCGAGGCGGGCGTTCGCCTCGTCGACGGTCCACAGTCGCGGCGGCCCCACCGGTGGGGCGTCTCCCCGCGCGCGATCCGACCGCTCCATCCGACGGACCCTCGTCGGAGAATAACCCGTGCCCCCTATAAACCGAGGCGATAGGGCCGAGGTAACCTCCCGACCTTGAGGGGAGGGTCCTAGATCAGGTGGAGTTCGCGTCCCGCCTTCGCAAACGCGGTGATCGCGGTGGTCACGTCGTCGTCGGTGAGGGCGGCGTTCATGATCGTGCGGATGCGCACCTTGTCCTTCGCCACCATCGGATAGACGATGGGCAGCGCGAAGACGCCGAGCTCGAACAGCCGAACACTGAGCTTCTGGGCGAGGCCGCTATCCCCGACGATCACCGGGGTGATCGGGGTCTCGCTCTTGCCGGTGTCGA
>CAZCNZ010000016.1:0-4046 GCA_964500245.1 uncultured Thermoplasmatales archaeon
AACCCACCCGCCGCCGCCTCCAGGACCTCGCCCCCGGTGATGTCGTGCGGCAGGAGGTCGGCCGTGAACTGGACGCGCTGGAACTCTAGGCCGAGCGCCGCGGCGAACGACTTCGCGAGGAGCGTCTTCCCGAGCCCCGGAAGGTCCTCGAGGAGGATCTGGCCGTCCGCCACGAGCGCGGTGAGGACCTGCTCGAGCGCGACGTCCCGTCCCACGACGGCCGAGTGCACGGCCTCGCGGATCCGGCCCGCGAGCGCCCGCACGTCCGTTGAGGTCACCATGCTCCCTCCCGTGCGGGACGCGCCCTCGGGTATATGGAGAACCTCCCGTGGCGCCGGCCGCGTGCGCTCCTCGCCGGCAGGATTGTTCCCCAGCCGTAACGACCGCCCTCACAGTAGGCGCCCGCCCTCTCCGGGGTCTGACCCCGGCTGGGGGTATCGGACACCGGGGTTGTCCTCACGTCATCCTCGGCGGACGACCCGTCCGCGTAGAGTCGAGAGGGACCCTTCGTCGGTACCCGGGCGCAGCGGTGCCGCGCCGAGGGTCGTACCGTTCGGCCCCCCATTAGCTTCACCCCTCCTCCCGGTCGAAGATGGCGGGGCGCGCCACGAGGAAGGCGATCACGGCGATGGTGAGCGCGAGGAGTGCCCCGGCGACCCCCAGCGGGAGCGCGCCGCCCGGGAGGAAGAGGGCGCTCGACCAGGCGATCCCCAGGGCGAGCGCGGGCACCGCGACCGTCGGGAGGCTCCGGGCGGCCCCCCCCAGCGGTCGGGCCGGGTCGTCCGCGAGCCACACGAGGAACGCGAGACCTCCAAGGCCCGCCAGGAGCTCGGTGCCGATGCCGACCGGCGTCTGAACCGCCTCGAGACCCAAGACGACGAGGGCGGGGACCGGGGCGTACGCGGCCACCCTTCGCGAGAACCCCACGCGCATTCCGGCGGCGGCGATGACCCCGCCCGCCGCCACGAGCGGCCCGAACCCGTCGGGAAATCCGGAGAGGTACCCGAGATAGGTGACGGTGACGAACAGGAACGCGAGCGAGACCGGTCGGAGGGACCAGAACGGCTCCGACCTCGCCGCCGGTGCCATCAAGCCCTCCGCAAGAGCGGTCGGCGGACGAAGTCGACAAACCGTCCGAGCGACCAGTAGTCATCCCAGTCGATCGTGGGGGAATCCTTCCACGCCCGCGCGATACGATCGCGACGCACGAGGCGAGCGATCCGGGCGGCGAGCTCCTCGTCCGCGCCCCGGAGCGGCGACGCGGCCGCGATCATCGGTAGGGGGGACGGGCTGAGAACCACGACGGGGAACCCCCGGCGTCGCAGGTACGGGCTCAGGTCGTCCGACGCGTCGTCCGAGAGGCTCGAGAAGACGACGGTCGTGAGCCCCGGCGGAAAGTGGTGCCGGACCGCTACGGCGCACCGCTCGGCCGGAGCGGTGACCGTGGAAAGGTGCGCCTGCCGCAGCGCCGTGTCGATGCGGATGCGCTGGGCCCGGCCCGTCGCGAGCGGGACGACGTCGAGGAACTCTCCGAACACGCCGAGACCGACCCGGGACTTCACGCGGAGGAAGGAGTCGGCGAGACCGACCGCCGCCGCGCGGACGATCGCGAACAGGCGCGCGTCGAGCGACCCCCCGAGCGGCGTCGGCCGGGCATCGAGGATGAGGAGTATGTCGCCGGTCTTCTCGAGCTCGTACTCGTTGGCGAGCCGCTGGCCCGCGCGGGCCGACGCGTACCAGTTGATCTGACGGGGAGGGTCCTCGGGCCGCGCGAGCCGTATCCCGTGGAACTCACCGCTCTCCCCGACCCTGCGGGAAGGGGTCTCGCCCGGGAGAAGGGTGGTGTGTTCGAGACGGACCGCTCCGATCCGAAGCAGCTCGGGCGGATATCGGGCGACCATGACGGGAGAGGACGAAAGCTCGGTCTCCCGTTCGACCAGCCCCACCGCATCTCGCCAGAGGACCCTCGGGGGGTCGACCTCGGTGATGGTCGGTTCGGGAGCGGTCCAGTTCGCCCGGAAGCGGATCTCGTTCTTCGCGTAGTCGAACGAGGGATGAGGGTCCCCCACGAGACTCGGGGGGCGGTCGAGTTCGACGACCAGGTCCCGCGCGTCGACCTCGGGCTCCGGTGCCACCACCCCTCGAACGTTCACTTCCGCCGCCGCGCCCTCTACGGAAAGGTCGGCCCGAACGGAAGGCGAGCTCCGCGGACCGACGAAGGCGGCGGCGACGGGGGCGAGCAGGAGGGGGAGGGCGACGAAGAGCGGGGTCGGGTTTCGACCAAGAACCGAGGCGAGCACGAGCACGGCTCCCGCCCCGAGAAGGAGCGGGGAGAGCGGCCGCCATCGGAGCGGGCGGGAGGGCCGGGCGCTCACGTACGCCTCTCGAGGTCGCTCACTCGGCTCGAGAGATACTCCCGGAACTCCTGCGGGGGAAGCGCCCGGATACGCTCAAGTTCCTCGACCGTGGCCCTCGTCCGGTCGGGATTCCCCGCCCGCCATTCGAGGGTGTCGAGCAACTCGACGAGCGAGGAGCGCCCGCGGGTTCCGGCTTCGAGCGAGGAGCGGACACGCCCCGGGTCGGCCGACAAGACCGGAAGCGGTCGACCCTGTGGCCACCGGGTCCGCCCAACGATGTCGACGAGCAGTAGGCCCGCGGCTCCTACCGCGACCGCGGCGGCCCCCACGGCGGCCGCCTCGTTGGTGCCGGCGGCGATCGCGGCGCCGCTCGCGAGGAGCGCCACGACGCAGAGGAGCACCGTGAGGAAGGCGTTCATGCGACGGCCGCCCGGCGGTCGAGGTCGTCCAGGGTCGCGCGGAGGGCTTCTTGCGCTCGGGCGACGGTCGCGGGTCCCAACGGGTGGGTCGAGTACCGGGCCTCCTCGAAGAGCCGGGTCAGCGTCCTCGCCGCGTCCGGCCGAACGCCAAGGCGAACGAGGTGAGCCGCGCGGATCTCCTCGGGCGTGCTCGTCCCGAGGTCCTCGACCATCGGCTGGAGATGCTCGAGCATCGTCCGGTAGAGCGCGAGGATGACGACGCGCGGGTCGCCCCCGAGGTCGAGCTCGGAGGATGCCTGCGCGAGCGCCTCCCGCACCCACGTCGGCACGCCCGCCGCCGACGCGCGAGCCCGCCGGCCGTACGCGCGGCGTTCCTCGAGGTACCGGTGAACCTGGGGGACACCCACGAGCATGACCACCAGCACGACGGCGCCGAGGAGCAGGAACGGAACCCAGGCCGGCACGCTCGGGAACAGGGTGATCTGACCTCCCGGGCCGCCGACCTGTCCGCCGGGAGCCGGCGCCGTGACGTTGGTGGTCGTGCTGTTGCTGCCCGGACCCCCACCGGAGTTCGTGACCTGGATCGGACCTCCAAAGCCGAGCGCGCGAATGCCGATCACGAAGAGGATCCCGAGAAAGATCACCACGAGGATCGAGACCGTCACTCGGGTCAGAAACGAACTCCGACCCGAGCCGATTCGCAACACGACGAGGACGCCCACGAAGACGACGAGGGCCCCCACGATCACGGCGCTGAGGAACCACTGGGGCAGGATCAGCAGCGACGCCGGGGGAGGGTTCGGAGGCGCCGTCGCGGCGCTTACGAGGATGCTCGCCGCGGCGCCCGTCGCGAGTGCGGCGGTCAGAACGACAAGGAGGACCCAGGAGACCCGGGGCGCGGGCGGCTTCGTCATGGTGGTCGGCTCCGTCGTCGGCCCGACCTAGCTCATCGTCGGCGGTCGCCTTATACGCTTGGGGCGCCGCCGGTGGCGCCCTCGGTGGTCGCTTTCGGTGCCGGCGAGAGGAAGTAGAAACTCCGGCGCTCGTGGCCCGCCGAGATCACGGCGAAGTCGTCGACGCGGTAGCCCACGTCGAATGCGGCTCGGAACGCATCTCGGACGGCGTGCCGCCACGGTCGGAGCGCGGCCGGGTCGTGCTCCCGGACGGTGGCCAGGTCGAACGGGATCTCGAGATGGGCCGGCCCACCGGTCGGCTCGCTGACCGCGGTCGGACGGCGAAGCCCCTGGTCACCGACCTCGGTCTCCACGAT
>CAZCNZ010000017.1:0-5412 GCA_964500245.1 uncultured Thermoplasmatales archaeon
GAAGGGCGGCCCCTTCCTCCCCCAGCGTCTGCTGGAAGGACTGGGCCATGTAGCGGTACGCCGAGGTCGGCATGGAACGCGGCGCGGGGGACCCGGGCCCCCATTATAAAGCTGCCGGCGCGGCTGCCCTCAGGACGCGCCGTTCTTCGCCGCACCGGCCCAAGGAAGGCGAGGCTCGGCGGGCCGTACGACCTTTGCGGTCGCGTGGCTCTCGGTCGCGATCGCTCGTTCGAGGTGGCTCGAGATCTCCCGCACGAGGCGGTCCATCCGCGCCCGCTGTTCGACCGGAACGTCCGTAGGGGCCTCCCAGACCAACGCCGCGCCGCCCGCCGTCGGATAGAATCGGAACTCGAGGGCGGCGGCCGCCGGGGGAACCGCCGGGTTCATCCGGTCGAGGCGGCCCTTCACCCGGCTCTCGCTCGGTTCGGCGGCGTCGGTCCGCTCGACCGTGTAGCCGAGACTACCGAGATAGTCGGCGAGGTAGGTCGCGAACCGTTCGCGACCGATCCCGCGGACCCGCAGCCAATCGCCGTTACCTTCTCCCATGTTCCTTTCGGTCCAAGGCGCGCCCGTAGCTCTTGAAGAGCCCGAGCATCATCCGCAACTCCGCGTCCGACGGCGTCGCGCGACCGAACACGCGACGGAACAGGAGGATTAAACCCCGTCGTTTGTGCGCGGGGTATCCCGTACGGGCGAGGAGCTCGCCGAGCCGCTCCAAAAACAGCTCCTTCTCTGACCCGTTCAGTTCGACAAGTTCGGGGGCGGGCGTCGTCTCGGGGTCGTCCGGCCCCCGGCCCCGGTGGACCGCGTAGAGGACGATCGCGACGGCGTGCGAGAGGTTCAGGGTGGGAAACTCCCGGCGGGCGGGGACGTGGACGAGGAGGTCGCAGCGCAGGAGCTCTTCCCGAGAAAGCCCGTTGTCCTCGGGTCCGAAGACGATGGCCACCCGCCCCTGAAGCGTGCGCACCATCTCTCCCAGGCGCTCCGGGCTCACGGAACGACGCAGATACGTGTTCGAGCGTCCGGTGGAGAGGTCGGTCGTTCCGACCACGAAGTCCGCGCCCGCGACCCCCTCCGCAAAGGTCCGCGCCCGGACCGCGGTGCGAAGCAGGGTGAGTCCCCCCATCGCCCTCCGTCGGGCGACCGAACCGACCTGAGCCCGGGAGGCGACCAGAATCAGGCGCTCGGCCCCGAAATTCCGGGCCAGTCGGGCGACCGCCCCGACGTTTCCGTCCTCCTTCGGCCGAACCAGAACCACGTCGACCTGAGCCGTCATCCCGCCGTGCCCTCGGCGAAGAGGCGCTTAAGCATCCAGTCGGGGTCGAACGGGATGAGGTCCCCGTACCCCTGCCCGGTGCCCACGAAGAGGATGGGCTTTTTCGTGACGAAGGTCGCGCTGAGGGCGGCACCCCCTTTCGCATCGGCGTCGAGTTTGGTGAGCACGAGGCCATCGATCCCGATGGCGGCATCGAACAACCTCGCTTGCTCGAGCACGTCGTTCCCGCTGAGCGCGTCACCGACGAAGACCGTGAGCGAGGGCGAAACGACCCGTCGAATCTTCTTCGCTTCCTCGATGAGGTTCTCGTTGGTGTGCTGGCGGCCCGCGGTATCGACGAGCACCACGTCCACGCCCTTGGCCCGCGCGTGTTCCACGGCATCGTAGGCGACGGCGGCAGGGTCGCTGCCCTCCTGCTGTCGGACCACCCGGATCCCGATCCTCTCGCCGTGGACCAGCAGCTGCTCGATGGCCCCGGCACGGAACGTATCCCCGGCCGCAATGACGCTGGTCAGCCCCTGACGGCGGAGCCACCCCGCGAGCTTCGCGATCGTGGTCGTCTTCCCCGTACCGTTCACCCCGACGAAGAGGACGACGTACGGCTTCGGGGTGTGTTCGCGGACCGCCTTCGCAAGGTCGATCGGCGGTCGGGCCATGATCGCCCGGCACGACCGCTCGAGACAGGAGCGTATGGCCGACTCGGCGTCGATGCCGAAACGGAGCTTCTTGCCCGCGAGTTCTTTGCGGAGGTCCCGTCGCACGCGCTCGATCACCGGCACCGCTACGTCCGACTCCAGCAGCACGATCTCGAGGTCGTCGAGCACATCGTCGATCGTCCCTTCCTTGAGTCGGCGGCCAAGGAACCCTTCTGTGAAGATCGGAGGTTCGCCGGCGGAAGCAGGAGCCGGGCTGGGCGCCTCTTCGGGGCCCGGGGGTGGCGGTGGAGCCGTCGGAGGGACTGTCGTTGGGGGAGCCGCTTCCTCGGAACGTCGGAGCCGGGCCTTAATCGCTGCCCACATCGGTCGAAGCGCCACTCTCCCGGGCGGCCGAGTCGAGGCGCTGGGAGAGCGCCTGGATCCGCTCGTCGAGCGAGCTCATCTGTCCCTCGATGTCGCGAAGCGCCTGCTCGATCCGAACGATCCGTTCCGCGAGGAGCTCCTCGACCTTCGGTCGCTCCATTTCGACGACGATGCCGGAGCCCATGCCGACGAGCACCGGGGCGTCCCGGTCCACCGAGCCGCGAACGAAGGCCTCGCCCCCGAGAGGGAGAAGGAGCTCAGCGCCGGCGGGCGCGCGGTCCACCCCTTCCAGGCTCTCACGGGCCCGGACGTGGTCTTGCCGGGACGCGCTCAGAATCTGGTGCTGCTGGAGGAGCGCGTTCAATTGATTGCGGTACGCGTCGAGTCGCAGCAGGTCCTCCTGGACCTGCTCCTCGGTCATCCGTCCCGCGCCCGCGCTCATGCCGACGGTACCTCGGCGACCGAGTTGATCCGGATCTGATGGCGCTTGACGTGATGGCAGCCGCCGATCTCCGAGAGCGCCCATTCCCGGGCGATCTCCGGGGAATCCGCGTCGTGCAGCTTCGTGAACGGCTGCCAGTACCCACGGCGGGCGTAGAACGACCCTTCCACCTTGAAATGAGGCATCCCCGGCTCCAGAGCGCGGCCGCGCCACCAATGGGGGCCTTTTAAACCTAACCGACTGCACTCGGCCCACGGGCCCTCTCCCGGAGAGGGACCGGACAGCGGGGCCCGGGGTACAGGGCATCACTGGGTCGAATCAGCGCCCGCGTGCCCGCCCTCGAACTTCGCTCGCTCACGGTGCCAGCGCAGCTGCCGATCGAGGAGCCCGCGATTCGAGGGAGGGATGGGTTCCTCCGGGGGGCGGGAGGGCGCAGGTGCTCGCGGAGGGGCCTCCGGAGGAGGCGGCGGTTCCGTCGGGGGAGGCTCTCGGGTGGGCTCGACCTCGAGGTGTCGTTGCGTCACGACACGAGCGCCACGACGGTCTTCCATCGTTCCGCCACCTCCTCGTCGTTGAGTCCGACGGTCGGAGAGAACAGGACCCGGTTCCCCCACTCCGACCAGAAGCGGGCGTATTCCTCCACGGCAATCGGTAGGACCACGCCGTCCGCATGGGCTTCTTCGGCAAGCGTCGCGACCACGGGACTCCAGGCTTCCACGGCGGGCCCGGCGGGGACGACGCGCGCGCCCGGGTCGAAGCGGAGCAACGTCTCCCGGACGAAGGCCTCTCCATCCGGCAGCACGACCCACCCGACCCGGCAACCGCGCTTCATCATGAAGAACGCTCCGAGCGCGCCTCGAGGTCCATCGACGAGTGCGACCAGTTTCCCGGCGACACCGAGCGGCAGCCCGCCGGGCCCGTCAAAGCGCTCGAACGAGAGATAGGTGCGCGGGCCCCGCACCTCGACGAATAGTTCCACCTCCGGCTTTTCGAGGTCGACCGAAAGGCCTCGGTCCGAATAGCGTTCGAGCACCGCCGCCCCGAGGTCCCCGGCGAGCTGCTGGCTCGTGAAGGGATGCTGCCCGGTTCGTCGCGCTCGCACTGCGAATCGCGTCCCCGGAACGAGCCGGGGGCCCGCAAGCTCGAGAAGTCGGTCGCGAATCGCGAGTGGGTCGCTAGCAACCTCTTCGACCGGGCTTACAGACGTGACGCCGAAGACCCGGCGCACCAGTTTCACTCCGACAACCGGATCGTCGGTCTCCACGTAGAGGTGCCCGCGGTCCGAACGGATTCGACCCGGAATGCCCTCCCGAACGAACTGGTCTAGGATGTTTCGCCGCAGTGCGCTCTCAAACTCGCGCCGCACCGGCGGGGACTTGAGCGCCAGCTCCCCGTACCGCACCAAGAGCAGCGCCACCATCGAGAAGGTTAAGACGAGGCGACCGCTAAAGCGCTTCTCGACCGGGTGGGTTTGTGACGCCTTCAGATTCTGCCCCGCCCAATTCCCTCGACCCGTGGGGGCCGTTCCTCGAAGCGATCGTCGATGGTCTCTCGACGGCCGCCGCCCAAACGGGTGTCGATATCGCCAAGGACGCGATCCTCGGCCTCCTCAGTCTGGAGGAAGGCCCCGAGGGCGAGGTCGCGTTCCCGTGTCACCGGGCCGCTCAAGCCGCGAAACGACCGGCCCCGGAACTGGCGAGCGCGCTCGCCGCCGCCGTTCCGCCCTCGCCGCTCGTGCGGCAAGTCACCGCGAAGGGCGCCTACGTCAATTTCCGGGTGGACCCGGTCTCTCTCACGCGGACGACCCTCGACCTTGTGCTCGGCCGAGGGAATCGCTACGGTCACGCGGAACCCGCCGGCCCACCGGTCGTCGTGGAGCACACGAGCGCCAACCCCACCGGCCCGTTCCACATTGGCCGGGTCCGCAACGGGATTATCGGCGACACCTTCTCTCGGATCCTTCGCGCGGCCGGCGCGCCCGTGACCACTCAGTACTACGTGGACGACATGGGCCGGCAGGCGGCGATGATCACGTGGATCTGGTCGAAGCCGCCGGAGCAATGGCCCGAGCCGATTCGCCGGGCGATGGAAGGGGAGGAGACGGCCGGGGAAAAACCAGACCGGCACTGGGGCCGACCGTACCCGGCGGTCAGCGCCTACCTCAAGGAGCATGAAGACGCCCGCGAGGAGGTGGCCCGCCTCGTCCAGCGGATCGAATCCGGGGAGGTACCGGCCGACCACCGGGCGCGCGCGCAGGCGATCCTCGACGGAATGCTGCAATCCCTTGCCCGACTACGGATCTCGTTCGATGAGTTCGTCTGGGAGTCGGATTTCGTACGGGACGGTTCGGTCGACCGGGTGATCCAGCGCCTGCGAGAGTGCCGGACCGCGGTCCAAGAGTCAAACGGCGCGTGGGCGATCGATGCGAGCGCGCACGGCCTACCGAAGGAGTCCACCCACCTCGTGTTCCAGCGGGCCGATGGCACGAGCCTCTACGTAACCCGCGACATCGCCTACCATCTGGCGAAGTTCGCCCGGTTCGCGAGGGTGATCGATGTCCTCGGCCAGGACCACCAGCTCCACGCTCGCTGCCTCAACGCATTGCTCGAGGAGCTGGGCGAACCTCACCGGCCGGCGTTCGTGATCTACCAAGACATCACCGTGCCCGAAGGCGG
>CAZCNZ010000018.1:0-11385 GCA_964500245.1 uncultured Thermoplasmatales archaeon
GCGGCGAAGGAGGCCGGCAACATGGTCGACCTCGACAGCGACCCCACGAAGCTCATCGAGGTCGTCTCGATCGGCAAACAGCTCCTGATCACGCGCGGGGGACTCACGACGTTCTCGATCACCAACGACGTGGCGAAGTACTTCGCCATCATCCCGGCGGTGTTCATCGCCGCCGGTGCGGGGACGCTTCCGGGGATCGCGGTCATGAACGTCCTCGGGCTCTCGAACCCGGACCTCGCGGTGCTATCGGCCCTCGTCTTCAACGCGCTCATCATCCCATTCCTGATCCCCCTCGCCCTGTACGGGGTTCCGTTCCGGCCCCGCACCGCGATCGACCTCCTCCGCCGCAACCTCCTGCTCTACGGCCTCGGTGGTCTGCTGAGCGCCTTCGTCGGGATCAAGCTCGTGTACCTCCTGCTCGCCTGGTTCGAGACCCAGCCGTGGGTCCAGCATCTCGGCGTGGTCGTGGCGCATCTCCTGCCTCTCGGAGGTCTATGAGCGGCGCGAAGAGCGCGCCCCCCCGCCCGGCGACCCCGGCCGCCCCGTCCCCCTCTCCCCCCTCGCCCGCCCACTCGGGGCTCCGGCACGTCCGGGCGACGGTGATCTTCCTGGTCCTCGCCGTCCTCGTGAGCGGGGTGGCCTACCCGCTCGTGGTGACGGGAATCGCGGAGGTGGTCAACCCCTCCGGGGCCGGCGGCTCGCTCCTGCGGGACCCGAACGGTACGATTATCGGCTCGTCGCTCATCGCTCAGAACACGAGCGCTCCGTACCTCTTCTGGAGCCGGCCCTCGATGACGGACTGGAACACCACCCTCGGCGCAGACACCCCGCCCGGCCCAAGCGACCCGGCGCTCGGGCAACTGATCAACGAGACACTCAACTACACGGAGCAGGCGTGGGGCTGGAACCTGTCGAAGAACGGTAGCCTGCCGTACTGGTTCATCGCCCCATCGGCCTCGGACCTCGACCCCGACCTCGTTCCCCCGGCGGTCCTGATCCAGATCCCGCGGGTCTCGGCGGCCACCCACCTGTCGATATCGTTCCTCACGGGGTTCGTCAACGCGCACATCACCTACCCCGTCATCCCGTACGTCGGGGTACCGTACGTGAACGTCCTCAAGCTCGACATCGCCCTGCTCCCACTCATCGGGAAGTGACCATGTACCGTCAGATCCTCGTGCCGGTCCAGCGCTCGAGCGAGGTCGAGCCGATGCTCCGGTTCGCCTCGATGCTCCTCGACGCCGACGGGGAGATCCGCCTCCTCCACGTCATTCCGACGACCACCCTCCCCGAGGTGACCCGGGAGTGGCGCGCGTCGGTGAACATCGTCGTGCCCGCCCACGAGACGGGGGCGGCGCTCGACGTCCGGGTCGACCCCGAGGTCCGCGCGGCGACCGACGTCCCGGGGGAGATCCTCGAGAGCGCCGAGTCGCACAACGTCGATGCGATCCTGTTGACCCTTTCGGGGAACCGCCGGAGCTCGCGCTTCTTCGTCGGGCACACCGCGACCGGCATCCTCCAGCACGCCCGGGCCGACGTGCTAGTCCTGAACCGCCTCGCCCTCGCGACCCCGAAGATCCCGAAGATCCTCGTGTCGACCTTCCACGACCAGCCCGCCCCCAAGGCGATGTTGCTCGCCGAGGAGCTCGCGGTGAAGAACCCCCCCGCTCCCGTCATCACCCTCACCCTCGGCCCCCGCACCGGGTCGGCCGAAGGTCCGGGCGAGGAGAGCGAAGAGACGAGCACGCGGGGGGTCCGGATCGTGCATCATCTCTCGTTCTTCTCCGAGGTGACCCTCGGCCGCCGACGGCGGCTCCCCGAACTCCTCCTCCAGGCGGCCCAGCGGGAGCGGTTCGGCCTTCTCCTCGTGGGCGAAGAGGAGCACGCCGGAAGCTCGCTCCTTACCCGACGGTTCCTCGAGGAACTGTTCCGGGCCGCGCCGTGCCCGGTGCTCGCCTTCCGCGACTGAAGAAGGTTGGGGGGAGCCGCGGGAACGATGGGAGAGCTCGCCTTCGTCGGACTCGGCCTCGCGGACGAGAAGGGCGTCGCCGAGCAGGCCCGCGCGGTCCTCGCCGCCGCGGAGGTGATCTTCGCGGAGGAGTACACGGCGGTCGCGCCCGCCGGGACGATTGACCGCCTCGCCCATGTCGTGGGAAAGCCGATCCAAAGGCTCGACCGGCCGCTGCTCGAATCCGAGGGGCCCATCCTCGAGGCGTTGCACGCCCATCCTCGCGTGGCGATCGTCGTGGTGGGCGACCCGTTCGCGGCCACGACGCATGTCGCGCTTCGCCTCGCCGCAGAGCGCGCCGGTCACACCTGGAGCTACAGCCCGAACGCGAGCATCCTCACCGCGGCGGCGGGTCTGCTCGGTCTCATGCACTACCGATTCGGGCGCACGGTCTCGCTCCCGCTCCCGTCCGAGCATTTCGCCCCGACCTCTCCGCTCGAGCACATCCGAGCGAACCGGGCGCGCGACCTCCACACGCTCGTCCTCCTTGACCTCCGCCCCGAGGAGGGGCGCTTCCTCACGGCGACCGCCGGCCTCGCGATTCTAAGGGAACGCGACCCCAGCGGCGGCGTCCTCTCCGACTCCGACCGGGTCGCGGTCGTCGCCCGGGTCGGGCAGGCGAGCGCTCATGCCTGGGTCGGGGCGTTCTCCCGGCTGCGCATCCTCGATTTCGGCCCGCCGATGCATGCGATCGGCGTGCTCGCGCCGACGCTCCACTTCGAGGAGGAAGCGGCGCTGCGACGCTACGCTCTGCCGGACGACGCGGGCGGGGCCCCTCGGGTCTAGGGCGGCCGGGGGACGTCCACCGGCCCCGGTCGGACGAGGGCCTCCGCGAACTGCCGGATGCGGAACGGTCGGAGAAGAAGGGCGTCCGGATGCTGGCTCGGGTCCGGCGGGAGGTTCGGAGGCCGGGAGGCCGGGGCGACCAGGATGACGCGAAGCCCCGGGACGAGGCCCCGCGCCTGTCCTATCAGCGGGCCCACGCTCCCTTCGGCCAGGCTCGCGTCCACGACCAGTAAGGCGGGGTGATGGAGCCCGATCAGTTCCACGGCGGGAGTGACTCCCTCCGCCTCCCCGTCCACGCGGAAGTGGTGCAAGCGCAGGAGGCCGCGCAGGAGAACGCGGGTCTCTTCGTCACCCGCTACCACGATGGCATTCGACGTGGACCCTACGTCGCCGTTCACGGTCCTCGAGCTGGGACGGACCCGGTTGAACCGCCCAAGCCGACTTCTTCACGGGCATCGCCCTATTTCTGACCTCGCCTCGAACCGCCGACCATGGGGAGCCCCGGAAGGGACCCCCCGTCACGCCGAACCGGCCTGCCCGCCGCCCCAGTCGGCCACGCCCGCGGCTTGGAGCAGGCGGTCGAGCGCCTGGTGGTACGCCGCCGAGGGGGCCGAGAGCAGCTCCCGCGCGCGTTCCTTCAGTGAGGCGCCGAACTCTCGCTCCGTGGGCGAGAACTGCCAGGCGTGGGCCCCGTCGCGTCCAAGGGCGAGGAGGAGCGCGAAGGCGAGCCCCCGCTCCTTTCCCACGCTGGGGAGCGTCTGCGCGATCGTCCGCTCCGCGCCGGCCTCATGGTGGGTGCGGTACGACCGCGCGACCCGGTCCACCCACTCGGCCTCGGGAGCAAGGTGGGAGTACCGGGGCAGGGTATCGAGGAGCTCCTTCTCCTCGCTCGACCGCTCCGCGCGCTTCAAAAGTTCGGCGACCCGACCCGGCGATGCCCGGGTCTCTTCGATGAGCCGTCGTGCCTCCTGGGCATCCGGCACGATCGACCGGACGATCGTCTCAGCGTGGTCGTCCCACAGGTTCTCGAGGGCTCGGCTGGCGCGAGGTTCGTCCACCTCGAACGGTCCGTCCCAGCCGCCGAGGACCGCCTCGAGCGCCCGGCGTTCGACGGGCGTGGGCCCAAGGGCGTCCAGGAACGGCGCGAGTTGGTCCCCGTAGCAAACCCCTCCTGCGAGGAACGTCGTGCGGCCGCTGCGCTCCACCCGCTCGGCCTGCTCCGAGGCGAAGGCGTCGAGGAGCCCCGCGTCCGAGAGCTTTCCGAGCTCGTAGTCGCGCCGCAAGCCGCGGGAAAGGGGCGGCAACGACGCGTGGGCACACTCCGGCCCTCCCCGACAGCGTACGTTGAGGTCCGCCGACACCGGAAAGTCGGAGGAAGGGTCTGGTCCGGCGGCTCCGTCCGAGAGGTTCTCGAGGAGATGCCGGTCGCCTTTCGTGCACCGGCGGCAGACCCGGAACACGGTGCTGCCCCCGGGCCAGCCGATCTCGAGGTACGGGCGCGGCTCGCCGGCGCCGAGGTGCACGCACTCGAACCGATGCGCGCTCGTGTTCTCGACCAGTCGGTACGGGAGATCGGCGACCCGTTCGGCCCGGAATTCGGGCGGCGGTTCGGCCGTGAGGCCGGAGCAGTAGAGGGTCTTGCGGGTCGCGAAGAAGTGGAGCCCCTTGCGGGCCCACTCGAGGTACCCGAGAAGGAGTCGGTCCGGCTCGTCCGACTGTTGCACGGCGACCTCGGCCTCCCGGTCGGTTCGGGCAAAGGGGGCGTAGGAGACCGATCTCCCCGGAAGCTCGAACGAGACCACGGTAGGGGGTTTGGGGTCGAGGTAGAACTTGAGGAGGCCCGCGTACGCCCGGGCCATCGGGTCGCCCCAGCGCGAGAGGCGCTCGAGCCGCTTCTCGTCGTCCCGCGATTCCCGGACCTCTTCGAGCTCGGCGCGACGACCGTCGAACCGGTCGCGGGGACAGTTCGGGCCGAGTCGCGGCAGGAGCGGGTCGACCGTTCCGCGGAGGATCTTCGCCCGCGCGATCAGGTCGCGTTCGCGGACCCCCGACGCCTTGTGGACCCGAGCCACCCTTCGCCTCGCTTGGAGAGCGGGCAGCGGTACTTATTCCCGGGGGTCAGCGGTGGCACACCTCGAGGAAGTGACGGAACATCTCCCGGCCCCCCTCGGTGTGCTCGACCTCGGGATGGAACTGGAGACCCCAGATGAGGAGGGACGGATGGGCCATCGCCTGGACGGGACAGGCCGCCGAGTGGGCGAGGACGCTCCAGCCCGACGGCGCGACCGCCACCTGGTCGTTGTGGCTCGACCAGACGCGCAGGTGGTCCGGAAGCCCCTCAAAGCTCGGGTGGTCGGTCCGGTCGACCGTCAGCTCGACAGAGCCGAACTCGGGGGCGGGAGCCCGCTCGACCCGACCCCCGAAATGCCGTCCCAGGAACTGGTGGCCGACGCAGATCGCGAGCACCGGCACCTTCCCCGAGTCGATCCACTCGCCGACACGACCGAGCGGGGCGTCCGTCCCTTCGAGGCTCAGCGCGCCCCCCGAGAGGACCACCCCATCGGCGTCCAGCTCTTCGAACGGCGTCGTGTTCGGGAGGATCCGGGTCTCCGCGCCGAGGTCGCGCAGGACCCGCCATTCCCGATGCGTCCACTGGCCCCCGTTGTCGAGGACAGGGACCTTCACGAATCCTCCTCGTCCGACTCCAGGTCGGTCATCGCCGTGGGGTCGGGAGCCACCCGGCCGCGCATCTCGGCAACGTCCCGCTTCACCTGCTGGACGTCCGCGCGCATTCGGAGCATCTCCTCCTCGAAGGGGGTGAACCCGGTCGGGTTCAGGAGCCGGTGGGACAGGTAGACCCCGATGAAGATCGCACCGACCAGGGCGACGAGGGTCGTGAAGACGAGCGCGATCACGAACGCGAGCGGGTCTCCGATCACGTTCTGGATCGGGACGGTGAAGACGTGGGTGAGTTCGGCCACCTCCACGAGGAGCAGGACGAAGATGAGGGCGAGCCAGAGCAGCATCGCGATGCGGTTCGGCCTCATGGACCACCTCCCGAGCCGGCATCAACGAGAGGGATCGGGAAGGGTAGATCGCTCGCGACGGACTGAGGGGAAGTCACCGGAATGCCCGAGGTGTAGGTCGCCCAATAAAGGCTCTCGCCCCCCGACGGACCGGTGACATAGAAGGCGAGCATCCCGACGTACCACGTGTTGCCCGTGGGGTAGACATAGTTCGCGAAGATGTCGAGCGCCAAGGGGTTCGCCGTCGACGCGACGATCTCGGAGAGAACGTTGCTCTCGTTGTGCCACTGGGTCCAGTTGAGCTCGGTCCAGGGAACCCCGTTCGTCCCGATCCAGCTGAAGTTGGACGCGACCCCCACGTCGATCTGAGCGTAGCGGATCTCTTCGCCGAGGGCCCACACGTAGAAGTGGAACGTGTCGTTCCCCGGGCTCCGGTCGACCACGAGTTCCGCCTGGGTGAGGATTCCGGGGCCGGGCTGGTGGCTATTCGAGACGAGGACGGGCGTAAAGACGATGAGCGCCAGCAGGAGAGCGGTCACCCCGACGAGGGGCCACGGAGCGAAGAGGCCGAGCCTTCCCGGGGGACGTCGGGCGATGGACGGCGGAATCCCATTCGGCGACTTCATGGCGGGTCCGCCTTCCAGCCACGGTAGAGCCGGTGCGCGACGCCGAGATGGTCGAGGACCTTCCCGGCGAGGTAGTCGGTCATCTCGCCGGCGGTTTTCGGACGCAGATAGTACGCGGGCGAGGCGACGAGGACGACCGCGCCGAGCTCGCTCAACGTGGTCAGGTGCCGCAGCAGCGTGGTCGAGAGCGGGGTCTCGCGAGGGACCAGGACGAGTTTCCGTCGCTCCTTGAGGTGGACGGCCGCCGCCCGGGTCAGGAGTGTGTCTCCCAGGCCCAGAGCGACCTTCGCCGCGGTGTTGGCCGAGCACGGTACGACCGCCATCCCGCGGGTCGGGACCGAGCCGCTCGCGATGGGCGCGGCGAGGTCGCTGTCGGAGTAGCTATGGTCGGCCCACTTCTGAAGCACCTCGGGGGTGAGGTCGCACTCCTCTCGGAGGACGGTCTTCGCGGCCTCCGAGACTACGAGGGAGACCGGGACGTGCGCATCGTGCAGCGACTCGAGGACCCGGAGCGCGATTGGCGCTCCGCTCGCCCCCGACACACCCACGACGACCGGTGGCTCCTCCATCGTGTTGGGTCCCTGCCCTTAAGAGAGCTCAACGAATCGGTCGGGACCATAAGACGGTTCGCGAGGCGGCAACGGTGACACATCGGGCGGCCATCGTGGGGGCGGGACACACCCGGTTCGGGGTGTTGGACGCGGGACCCCGGGCGTTGATCCGCTCGGCCGTGGCAGGGGCGTTCGCGAGTGTCGACCGGGGACTGACCCCCGGGGACGTGGGGGAGGCGTACCTCGCGACCCTCGGATTCGGGGGCCACCAGATCGGGAACTCCTCCGCGGTCCTCGCCGAGGAGGCGGGCCGGGTCGGGATCCCGGTGACGCGGGTCGAGAACGCCTGCGCCTCGGGGGGGTTCGCCGTGCGCTCGGCGCTCGGGGCCATCGCCTCGGGGAGCGGTCCGCTCGTCCTCGTGGTGGGGGTCGAGAAGATGACGGACGTGACGAACGCCCGCCGCCGCTACTGGCTAGGGGTTTCGGGCGACACGGAGTGGGAGCGGCTCGCAGGGCTCACCTTCGCGGGCGTGTACGGTCTTATCGCCTCCCGGTACTTCGCGGAGCACGGGGACGCCTCGGACGCCCTCGTGGAGATCGCCTGCAAAAACCACGAGAACGGAGCGCTGAACCCGAACGCCCATTTCCAAAAGAAGGTCTCCCCGGCCGACGTCCGTGGGGCCCCCCGGGTCGCCCGGCCCCTCGGGCTCTACGACTGCTGCCCGGTGAGCGACGGCGCCGCCGCACTACTGATCGCTCCCGCCGAAATGGCCCACCGGTACACCGACACCCCGGTGTACGTCGACGGCACCGGGGCGGGAACGGACTATCTCGCGGTGCAGGAGCGACGAGAACTGACCCGCTTCCGTGCCACCCACCAGGCCGCCCACGACGCGTTCCGCTCGGCGGGATGGAACCGGTCCGAGGTCTCGTTCCTCGAGGTCCACGACTGCTTCACGATCGCCGAGCTCCTCGCGCTCGAGGACCTCGGCTTTGCGGGGCCGGGGGAAGCGCCCGCCCTCACCCTATCGGGCGCCACCCGCCGCGATGGGCGCCTACCGGTGAACCCCGACGGCGGGTTGAAGGCGAAAGGTCACCCGATCGGCGCGACCGGAGTGAGCCAAGCGTACGAGATCTTTGTCCAACTTCGCGGGCAGGCGGGAGCCCGGCAGGTCCCGCACGCGGAGCATGCCCTCGCCCACAATGTGGGCGGTGCTGGGGCAACCGCGGCGGTCTCCCTGTTCTCGGTGGGGTGAGGGCGATGCGTCGTGTCGTTCGGATCGCCGCCTACATTCCCGCTGCGACGGAGCAAGGCGTCCCGGTGGGAGCCTTCGACGAGGACGAGTTCACCCTCGGAGCGACCGCGGTGGAGCGGGCGTGGGCCGGCCGTCGAGAGGAGCCCGGCGACGTGGCGTTCCGCCTGCTCGGCGAGTTTCCTCCGGCCGCCGAGTGGGGGTTCCCCGCGCTGCTCGGTCGCGTGGGGGAAGTGACCCGGCATTCGGGCCGGGCGTCCGAACTCGTCACAGCGATTCGCTCGCTCGAAGCGGGCGATGGGGGTCCTGCGTTCGTCGTGGCGGTGGACCTCCCGGAGCGGGGGGCCAAACGAGCGGCGAATGCCTCCGGCCACGGGGCGGCGGCGGTCGCGTTCCTTCTCGAGCCGTCGGAGGAAGCGAGCGAATTCCCTCTCGCGAAATCCGCCGGCGGCCGCTCTGCCGTGGGCGCGACCTTGAGGCTGGGCGAGTCGTCGAAGGGTCTCCCCCGGTCTGCCACGCTCGTCGGGGACTGGGACCGCGCGTCCGGGGTTGGCCCCTCGTCAGCCCCCAGCATCCCTCCCAAGAGCGCCAAGGCGGTGCTCTCGTCCGTCTCGGAGGGGGCGTACGTCCCGAGGGCCCGGTATCTCGAAAACCTTCCGAGCCGCTGGCGGTTCCTCGCCGAGGTGTGCGGCGCCTGTCACGGGACCACGTTCCCAGCGCGAGGGACGTGCCGGCACTGTGGGCGCGCCGGCTCCCTGACCTCCCTACAACTCCCGCACGACGGAGGAAGGGTCGTCGCCGTGACGACGGTCGGTAAGGGGGGGCAGCCGACCGAGTTCGATGCCCAGGTGGAGGAGCTCGGACCGTACGAAGTCGCGCTCGTCGAGCTGGCCCGAGGCATGCGGGTCACCCTGCAGGTGACGGATTCGGTTCCGGGGAAGCTCACCGTGGGAGACCGGGTCAACACACTCCTGCGACGGCTCTACCCGATGGAAGGAGAGTGGCGGTACGGCCGCAAGGCCGTTCCCGTCGCGTCTCCCGAGGGTGCCTCGTCGCCCCCCTAGTCGTCCCCGGACGGCGGGGGCCAGGGCTCACCGATCCAACTCTCGTAGACCTTCCGAGCGGACTCGGAGGCCCCCTCGATCGGAGTGAAGGCGTACTTCCACGGGGGTCTCTTGCCCGTGGTCAGGGAAACGCGGTGCAGGAACCCTCGCCGAAACACCGTGACCTCCGTCGCGGTGTCCGCGGGGTACTTCTCCAGCGCTTTCTCGAGATTCGCGAACGTGACCTTCGCGCCGTTGATCGCCACGATCTCGTCGCCCGGGGTGAGACCGGCAGCAAAGCCGGGTCGACCCGCGTAGGAGTGGCGAACTCGGGCGAGCCCCCCGGAGTCTTCGACGAGCACGCCGAGGTCTCCCGGTTCGGGCTTGTCGAGCTCGTCGCGGTGCTTCGGCTTCGCGGCGAGGCGAAGCCCTGCGTACTCGGCGAATGCGGCGAGGTCGACCTCCTCGGTCCCGCGCACGTGTCGGTCGAAAAAGGAGGTCAGGTCGAGGCCCGTGGCGCGCTGCGCCACCGGCAGGATGCCCCCCTCTTCGACCCCGATTCCTGGGCGTCCGTGCTCCTTCCAGAGGAGGCGGAGGACGTCCTCGAGCGAGGCTCGCCCCTCGGTACGGTGGCGGATCTCGAGGTCGAGGCACATCGACACGAGGTCGCCCTTGAGGTAGTACGACACCGTCTGGTTCGGAGACTCCTCGAACGGCATGTAGAGGTCGACCCAGCTGAGGAGCGAGGAGTCCTCGAGCGAGATCCGGTTGCGGCCGGGGATCTCGAGGTACTGCTTGACGAGGGTCGCCCGCTGTTCGAGGAACTGCCTCGTCGTGTACAGTCCGGCCCGGCGGAGAACGAGGTAGGTGAAGTAGTCGGTCGTGCCCTCCATCCACCAAAGGAGCCGGGTATAGTTCTCTCGAGTGTAGTCGAACGGCATCAGTGCCTTCGGACGGATCCGCTTCACGTTGTAGAGGTGCAGGTACTCGTGCGCGGTGAGGCTGAGGAACCGGCGGTACGATTCCTCCGGGCGGAAGCAGTTCCGCTCGACCACGCAGGAGGTGGACGAAAGGTGTTCGAGCCCGCCGTCCCGAGTGTCCGTCAGATGGTAGAAGAACGTGTACTTGGAGAGCGGCGAATCGCCGACCAGGGCGACCGCTGCCTCCACGACCTTGCTGACGTCCCGCTCGAGTGACTTGGCGTCGTAGTTTCCCCCTTCTCCGCAGAGGCAGATCCGGTGCGGGATACCCGCCGGACGGACGGTGAGAACGACCGGCCGGCCCGCGTCGATCGGCGTGTCGACGAGTTCGTCGTAGTCCCGCGCCCGGTAGCTCGGGGGAGCGGCTCCGGTGGGCTCGAGCTCCGTGACGACCGTCCACTCGCGCGGGATGTCGAGCGTGAGGGAGATCGGCGTGGTCAGTTGTCCGTCGACGTAGGGGAGGCAGAGGGCGGCGTTGATGAACAGGTGGGCATCGGTAAGGTCGAACCCCTCGGTGATCAGGTCGTGGCCATAGACGGTGTACTCGACGCGGACGCGGGTCGCCCCTTCCGTGAAGACCCTCCATCGGGCCTTCTCCACGGTCTCCACCCGGAGCGAGGAGCCCCCCGGTTCGCCTCGTGCCGTGAAATCCCGGAATCCCCGGCTGTAGTTCCGGATCACATAGGAACCGGGGACCCAGGACGGCAACACGAGGTCCACCGTCGGGGACGGGACCCCTCCCAAGTCGACGGAAAATCGCGCTCGGTGTTCGAGCGGCGCGGCGGGACGGACGGTATAGTGAATCTCCATGAGTTCCCCTCAGGCGAATCCGCGGAGGTCGCGGTCGGGGGACCGGTCCCCTTCCTTCGGGACGTACGGTTCCCCTGCGATGCCGAGATGCGCCGCGAGCGTCCGGAACGTCTGCAGGAGCTGGCGGACCGCCTGCGCCATCTCCTTCTGTTCGGCGTGGAGCTGCTGGAGTTCCTCCCGGAGACTTCGCAGTTCGGCCTCCCAACGCGCCTCGTCAGAACCGATCGTCACGGGGCATCCCTCGCACGGTTCACGGGCGCTCGGTAATTACCTTGTCCTCGGGGAACGCGCGAGCGCGGCCG
>CAZCNZ010000019.1:0-5768 GCA_964500245.1 uncultured Thermoplasmatales archaeon
GCCCCGAGGGCCATCAGGGAGAGGTTCCACGCGGAGGCGCCGTAGGAGGCGAAGTCGGTGGCTCCGTAGACGACCAGGGAGAGCACGGCGGCCAGCAGCACCATCCCGACAAGGTCGAGGCGAGACTTTGTGCGGCTACCGACGCCGATGTAGCGGTAGGCGAGGGCGACCGCGACGATGCCAATCGGGACGTTGATGAAGAAGATGTACCGCCACCCGACGAACGTGGTCAGCACACCCCCCAGGACGATCCCGAGGGTGGCGCCGACGTTCCATCCCATCGTGGTGTAGCCGAACGCCCTCCCGCGAACGGCCGCGGGGAACGTGTCCGCGAGGATCGCGGTCCCCGTCGCGACCATGAAGGCGCCTCCGACCGCCTGGATCGCCCGGAACGCGACGAGACTTTCGGCGGTCTGCGCAAAGCCGCACAACGCCGAACCGACGGTGAAGATGACGAAGCCGATCGTGTAGAACCGTCCGTGACCGTACAGGTCGCTGATCCGGCCCGCCTGGGTCGTCAGAATCGAGACGAGGAGGAGGTAGATCAGGATCGTCCACAGCACCGTGTTCAGGTCGGCGTGCAGGTCGCCGGTGATCGTCGGGAAGGCGAGTAGAACGATCGTCGTGTCGACCGACGCCATCAGCGTCCCGAGGATCACCACGAACAGGATCCAACGACTCGAAGCGGGAGATTGGGCCATGCGGGAATTGGGGACTCACAGCGCCGCCCGATAAATCGGTCTCGGGGCCTCAAGGTCCCGGCCGAGCTCGCGCGGCGGAGGAACGCGGGTCGGTGCTCCTCTCTCACCCGAGATGTTGGCCGAGGATATTCCGCAAGAGGCTCATATCCCCGAGTCGATATTCCGCCCCGGCTCGGAGAACGCCGGTCGGAGGTCCTTTCTCCACACGCATCGTCGCGCGCCTCCAGTCCTGTCGCACCGGCGCGTCGACGTGCAGCACGACATCGAAGGCGAAGCGGCCCTGCGGGGCCGCGTCGGCGAACGTCATGATCAGGACGACTCCCGCCGCAACGATGGCCCGTACCGTGGGGCGCACCGCCTCGATGGTCGGATAGATCGCGACCAGGCGGTGACCGTTCGAGAGAACCACCACGCGGGGGGGTCCCCCCGGTGCACTCCGAGAAATCACGCTCTGGGTCTGTGGCGGAAGGCGGAGGAACTCTACCAGCCGTCGAACCTCATCCGGGGTTTCGTCGTCCCGGATCACGGCAGAGACGGCCACGTTCGCGGTCGTGTCATCGGGCGTGAGTTCCGGCGGCCGCACGGTGCTCAACCGGTCCGGCGGGATCACGTTGCGGGACAGCAGATCGTCGGGAGCCGGGACCTCGCCCTCCAAGCGGACGTCGGTCCAATGGAACTCGGGGTCGGAAGCCGAGGCCAGAGCATAGGCCACCCAGTTCAGAAGGGGGCGGTCGCTGCCGCAGATGATGACCGAGGTAGGACCCTCGAAGATTCTGTCGGCCGTCACGGGGTTAAGCACCTCGTGGAGAGAATTCGCCCCTCCGCTGGATGGTGTTCCGGACTATCAGACTTCTGACCGGGAGACCGAGCGGCGTCCAGCCGCCGGTCTACTCAAATGTCCGTCGGTTGACCGTGGGTCGGGCTCGAGGCACCACTGTCTCTGAGGGTGGTCGCGCGGGGTTGTCCGCCGACGGACGGACCTCGCGGAGAAGGCCGATCCTGCCGAACGGCAGGAACAGCGACGCCGGAAGCAGGCACACCAACAGCTTGGTCACCGTGTTGTACACGGCCCCCTCCACGGCGTAGGAACCGGAGTACGTGAACTGGGGATACCCGGCGTTCGTCCACCCCCAAAACCCGATCAGTGTGCCGAGCAGGAGGAGGAGGAACGTCGCGTTGATGTGCATGCGGCGGTAGGCGACCGCGGGTAGCACGACCATGATGATCGCCCACGGTAGCGGGAAGTAGTTCCCCATGCCGGTGTCGATGTTGAACGTGAGCAGGTTCGCGGAGAGCGAACTAAAGGTCCCGCTCCATCCGTAGTGGTAGAGGATCTCGAACAGCCAGACGCCGGAGACGGCGGACGAGAGGCCGACAAAGATCCTCTCGGACCCGACCTCCTGCGCCCGGAGTCCGCGCGATGCGACCACGATGGCGAGGGAAGGCCCTACGAGGGATGCCACGAGCACACCGGAACCGACGAAGAAGGTCCGGAACGCGAGAGCGTAGACGATGCCGGCGAGCGCGAGGGCCAACGCCGCCGCTTCGAGAACCACCGTCGCCGAGGCAGTGTGGAAGGGATGCTTCAGCCCGTTCGTGAGCTCCGCGAAGAACCCGCTCGCAGCGCGGGGCGATTCTTCCGCCGGGGGACTCTCTCTACGGGACGATTCCCGAGTCGTCAGTCCGCGGTAGCCTTCCATCAAGTGGAGGCGGTCCCGGCACCTCGCGCCGTGGTTCTCCCGCCCCCGTTATAGTCGTTGTGCTGCAGTTCCCGGGCGCGTCGGCGAGGTCGAGGTGTTCCCGGCCCGGTTGCGCCGTTTGGGACGAGGCCGAGCTTGCGGTTACGATGGCCGGGAAGCCGGGACCTTCGGCGAGACCTGCCGCTGGAAGACGTGACGCTTAGGTTCGGGTAGTTTCGCGCCGGGCTTCTTAGCGGCCGCAGCGGCGGTCCCTCCGGCCAGAGTTTAACTCAGAGGATTGCCTCCTCGTTTTGACGACCTCGGAGACCTGGATGCCGAAGTCGAGCGGCTCGACTCCGACCGCGACGAACGAGACGACCACCCCAGCGAGCGGTCCGACGGGCATTCCGGTGCTAGACGAGGTGGAAGTCCATCTCAACCGTTCGGACTTCTCGGGGGCCGTTCGCGCGGTGTTCCCGCGGATCATGATCGACATCCAGCGAGCCTACAGCCTCTCGTTCCCGACCGGGTCGGCGGCGAATCCCGCTCCCTCGCCTACACCATTGGGTGGGGCCGCCGCCGTGGACCACGCGAGAGTGTGATTCGTGCTCCACGGCGTCAAGGCCGGCCCATCTCGGATTGACCTCGGGGAGGGACCTACCATCGACCCGGTGCATTCACGAGGTTGAACGAGTTGGCTGGCCGGAGTCTGACGGGTGTGACCCAACGTGCCCCCGCAGGCCGGTTGGCCGGAGGTTCCCAAAGACGGGCTGGAGGGGTTCCTCGAGTCTGACCCCGGCCCGAGCTGGGGGAGGGAACAGACCGCTACCATCAAGACGAGCGCAACGCAGAGGAACTCGGTCGGTGTCCGAGGCCCCAATCGAGACCCGAGCCGCCCCATCCACATCGCCGGCCAACTCCGGAGTAGTAGACTTTCACTTTAGAGCGCGTCCACCGTAAACCACTTTCGAAGGGTTGAACGGGGGGTTCACGGAATCTTCGAGGTTGGACCGGACATGGGGTATCACTTGGCCGAGGGCCGGAGTGCATTTTGAGACAGCCCCGGGAGGGACCTGGACCAAGGGTTCAAGTCCTCATGGCCCACGATCTGCTCGGCCCGGAAGCACGGGTGCCAAACGGGCGGCTTTCTCTCGACGAGTTACGTTGGAGTCCTCGGTTTGGGCGACCATCGGGGCCTGGCCAACGTTGTCGGCAGGTTCAACTCGCGAAGCAGCGCCACGAAGCGCGGGTCGTCTCGGATTGGGTCAAACTCGGCGTCTTCGTAATGGAATGGAAGCGCCGGTTCCCCTTGGCGCGCACTTCGCTCCAAGAGGGCTAGTGCGCGTTCGTGATCCCCCATGCACGCACAGAGCTCCCCAAGATTCCCTACCATTAACCGCTCGGCGAATCTTCCGGCTTCCCACTCTGCTAGGAGAGCGCGGGCTTCCTCCGGCCTTCCCATGAGCGCCATGAATTGCGCGTGATACAACCGAGACCCCACGTCTGTCGCGGAGGCCAAGGGTTCGATCATACGCATAGCATCGGAGGAGTTGCCCGTCCATGCATACAGCAAAGCAAGGCCCTCCCGAGACCAAGCATTCGCGTGCACCGGGAAATCTTTCACCAGCCGTTCCAGGAGGGTCTCCGCAGCGCCCAGCTCGCCCGCGGCCCAGTGGGCGTTCACCAGAAAGACCCGGTGTTCGATGTTCAACGGGTCCTGCTCGATGGCGGCTTGAAGCTGTTTCTTCACCTCGCCGTGCCGCTGGAGAATCTCGAGCAATAGGGCGTACCAGCTGCGGGCGAGTGAGTTGCTCGGGTTCAGGGCTATGGACTGTTGAAACTCGGCTTCGGCCCGATTCCAATCTCGGTCCGCTTGCAACGCGAGGTTTCCTTGGGCCATGTGCGCCTCGGAGGAGTTCGGGTCAAGTTCTAGAGCCTTGGACGCCAAGTCACGAGCCCACCCCACTACCTCGGCCCATGGGCGAGTCGACCCCCCCATCGTAATGAGGTGGTTAGCGAGCCGCGCATGAGCTGCGGCGAACCGGGGGTCCTCCTGAATCGCCTTCTCGAAATGCGAGACGGCTTCCTGGTCGAGCTCGGGACTCGACGAAATGCTGGAACGCTGACTAGCCTGGATGCCTCGGAGATATGCCTCGTAGGCCGCGAAGTTCGAGGTGGGTCGTTCCTGAATCACCTCACGCTCCGACCTTAGAAGCTCCACTTTGAGAGCGCTGGCCGCGCGCTCGGCGACGTCCGCTTGGATCGCAAACACGTTCTCGAGCTTGCGGTCGTACGTCTGGGCCCATCGGTGTTCGTCCGTCCGCGTGTCGATCAGTTGTACAGCGATTCTCAGCTGATCCCCCGCTTTCCGCACGCTCCCCTCGAGCACTGAATCGGCCCCTAGTTCGGTACCGATTTGGGCGACCGACTTGCTCGCCCCCCGGTACTGGTTCACCGAGGTCCGTGAGACTACCCGAAGGCCCTTGAGCTGCGAGAGGACCGTGATCAACTCCTCGGTGAGTCCGTCCGCGAAGTACTCGTCCTTCGGGTCCGGGCTGATATTCGCGAGTGGAAGGACCGCGATGCGAGGAAGGGCCGAGCCCCCCTCGGACCGGTCCTCGAAGCCCCACGGCAGCACCACGCGGTAGACGTCCATCCGCCCTCGAACGCCCTTGAGCGCGGGTGCAGAGAGCTTGTCGAGTTGGAGCGCCACCTTGTTCTGAACTTGGTCAAAAACCTGGCCGGAGAGGCAAACCCCTCCGGGATTGGCGAGCGGAACGATCCGCGACGCGACATTCACTGCGTCCCCGAAGATGTCCCCTCCCGATTCCTCCACGTCCCCCACGTGGATGCCGATCCGTAGCTCCAGCGGCGCGCGCGGGTTCTTCGTGTTTCGTTCTCGCATCCGTCGCTGGATTTCGACGGCGCATTCGAGGGCCCCCAATGCACTTTCGAACTCGACGAGGAAGCCGTCTCCGGTGGACTTGATTGCCCTCCCCTTGAACGGCTCGAACAAGGGCCGAACGATTCCTTCCTGCTCTCGCAGCCGAGCAAGGGCGTCGGATTCGTTCGCCTGCGCCGAGGCGGTGAAGCCGACCACGTCGGTGTACATGATGGCGGCGAGACGCCGCGTCATGGTCACGCACCGTACTCGAGACCGGTTAGATTAGTCCTTGGGAGTGTTGCCAAGACAAGCCCAACGAGGCTCCTGCCGCCAGAACTGCCCCCCTCGTACGATGGATCGTTCCGCACCCCGGATCAGGACTTCGCTTTCGTGCACTGCCGGCGACTCGGTCCGATCGGGGTAGAGAAGCAGCCACTGGAGGGACTTGAACCCCCGACCTGCTGATTACGAATCAGCCGCTCTGCCAACTGAGCTACAGTGGCG
>CAZCNZ010000020.1:0-5599 GCA_964500245.1 uncultured Thermoplasmatales archaeon
AGGTGTCCTCGTCGAATTTGTAAACGTGAGCCTGGAACCAACCATGCTCGGTGCAGCGGAAGTCGAAGGTGAAGGCGTCGAAGCGCTTATTGGTTCCGAGCCAGATAAAGCGGTTGGGCCGCACTGCCAGATCGGGTTTGAACACCGCCTGGTATCGGTTTCGAATCTTGGAGTTGATGCCGTCCGAGGCAATGATCAGGTCGGCATCGGGAAACTCGAGATCGGAATCCACCTCGCGGTCGAAGATAAGCTCGACGCCAAGTTCCTCGCAACGCGCCTGCAGGATGTTGAGGAGCCGCTTGCGGCCAATGCCGACGAAGCCGTGGCCGGTGGTGCGCATGCGCCGGCCTTTGATAAGCACTTCGATGTCGTCCCAATGGTTGAAGGCCGACTCGATGGCCTGCGCGGTTTCTGCATCCCATGCCCGCATGTTTTCCATGGTAGCGTCGGAGAACACGACGCCCCATCCGAAGGTATCATAAGGATGATTGCGCTCGATGACCGTGATGTGGTGTGCGGGATTCTCTTTTTTCATGAGCAGGCCGAAATAAAGACCCGCCGGGCCACCGCCGATGCAAACGATGCGCATTTCTTTCTCTGCCCCTTCCCTCGGTGAAAGGCTCGTGCTGCGTTGAAAACTTCAACGAAGAACGGCGAGCTGCCTTGGCTGAATCGAACGCAATTCTACGTACGTATCAGGCCTCATGGCCAAACATTCATACTCGGCAGCTAGAACGCCGACAAGCATCACGCTGACAATCCGGAGTTCGTCGCCGAGTCCAGCGCAGGCCAAACAAGTTAGCGCCGCAGAAACTTCAGCATCAGATCCGCCATGCGGCCGAATGGCGGGCGCAAAAAACGCGTGCCGCTAAATCGGCTCTGCACAAACACGCCTTTGCGGTGTGAGAAGGTCTGGAAACCGAACTCGCCGTGGTAGGCGCCCATTCCGGACGCGCCGACACCGCCGAAGGGAAGCTCCTCTACCGCGAAGTGGAACAGGGTGGTATTGACCGCGGCTCCCCCGGAGACTGTCCTGCGCAAAACCTCGTCGCGCCTGTGGCGGCGAAACCCGAAATAATAGAGAGCCAACGGCCGCGGACGCTTGTTGACGTAGCTGATGGCGTCATCGAGCGTGCGGTAGGTCTTGATCGGCAAGACCGGCCCGAAAATCTCCTCGCGCATGATCGACAAATCATCGGTCGGGTTGATTACCAGAGTGGGCGGCAGCTTGCGCGCCTCCGGCGACAGTGTCTCGTCGGCGGGATTGATCTCGATCACACGCATGCCGTCAGCCTTGGCCTCCGCCACGTATTGTGCAATGCGGTGATAGTGCCGGTCGTTGACGATGGAGGTGTAGTCAGGATTGTTGGCCAGCGTCGGGTAGAAGTTTTGCACCGTGCGCGTTGCCAGCCTAATAAACGCTTCCAGTTTCCGCTCCGGCAACAGCACATAGTCGGGCGCGATGCAGGTTTGACCGGCATTCAGGAGCTTGCCATAGACGATGCTTTTTACGGCCCCGCGCAGAGACGCATCGCTGCCGATGATGCACGGCGATTTGCCTCCGAGTTCGAGCGTTACGGGCGTGAGGTTCTCGGCTGCAGCCTGCATCACCATCCGCCCAACAGCGGTCGAGCCGGTGTAAAAGAGATGATCGAACGGCAGCCGTGCAAAGGCCTGTCCTACATCCGGCCCGCCGGTGATGGTGGCAACCCTTTCGAACGGAAATACGCTGGCGAGCAGTTCGCCGATAAACTTGGCTGTCAGCGGCGTCAGCTCGGATGGCTTCAGCATTACGCGATTGCCAGCCGCAACGGCTGCGATCAGCGGCGCGAGCGCGAGCTGGAACGCATAATTCCATGGGCTGATGATTCCGACGACCCCGACCGGCTGATAGACAATGCGGGCGCGGGCCGGCATGAGTTCGAGCCCGACCGGCACCTTCTTTGGTTGCATCCATTTGGGAAGATTGCGCAGCGTATGACGGATCGCGGACAGGACGGGGAAAACCTCCGCGAGCTCGGTCTCGTAGCGCGAGCGATTGCCGAAATCCGCCGAGATGGCGTCGGCGAGCTTCCCGGCGTTCTCCCTGACCGCATCTTCGAGTCTCGCCAAATCCGCCAGGCGTTGCTCCAACGGCGGCGGTCCCATGCGCAGAAATGCCGTGCGCTGGGCATCAAAGGTCGCACGCATCGTTGGGTGAACCGCCGGCACCGTGGGCACTTGGGGCGCCGTCGCTGGGGCGTCGGCAATCGCGGTTGAGCTCATGAATACCCTCTGCACATCATTATACGCCAAGACGCGAAAAGATACGTGCCAATGCCGGCTCCAGATGCAAGCCAACCAGGAACTATTTAGTGTGTTGACGTTTTCTTGAACGGAGACGGACCGGCTGCCGCAACCCTCAGCTACGTCTCAGACCGCTTGGCAAGCCTCCCGTATTTTGTCGATCAGCGCGTTACCGAGGAGCGGCTTTTCGACAATGGGAATTTCAGCTGCGGCGGCCCGTGCGCTCAAGGCCGCATTAGGATGGCTGGTGATCAGGATGGCCGGCGCAGCAAAGTGTTGCTCACGCAACTTTCGGATCACTTCAAGTCCGGTCATGGCGGGCATTCTCTGGTCGATGACGAAGCAGTTGCAGGCGGCAAGGCCGCTGGCGTGCAACAGCTCCGCCCCGCTACCGAAGGTGCGCACCGCAAAGCCTTCCAATTCCAGCGAAAATTTCAACGAACTGCAGACAGCCGGGTCGTCGTCAACGACGGCGACGACGGGAGCCCCCGCCGCTCCGGACTGCAGCGTGTTCGCGTTTGCCAACATTTTACTCCAAGCCTAGTGGCGTTTTTCGCGCCAACATAGGCATCGGGTCGCGCTTGAACATTGATTTGGCTCAATTCGGCAGGGGCCCCGGAGGTGTCGCCGCCCCTAAGAGCGATCGGTAAAGTGACCATTACTGCAATTCGGAGCCCAGAATGCCGGCGACCAGCGCCATACGGACCAGCTCCGAAAGGCTTCCGGCCTGCATCTTATTCATGAGGTTCGCCCGGTAAATCTCCACGGTGCGCGGACTTATGCCGAGGTCGAAAGCGATCTGTTTGTTGGCGCGGCCCGCTACTAGGCCGGCAAGAACCTCCCGTTCCCGATTAGAGAGACTGGCTAGCCGGCCGTCGATTTCCGCACGTTCGGCGTGACGTTTTGTCTCCCCGTCGCGCTGCTTGAGTGCGGCGCGGACACTGGCCAGCAGCGCATCGTCGTCGAACGGCTTTTCGAAAAAATCGGTCGCGCCCATTTTCATCGCTTCAACCGCGAGTGGCACGTCGCCGTGGCCGGTGATAATGATCATCGGCGCATCGATGTTGAGTTCCCGCAGGTGCCGCAGCAGATCGAGGCCGCTCAATCCGGGCATCCTCACGTCGGTGATGATGCAGTCGGGCTTTAAGCCAGGAAGTGCGTCGAGAAAGGCGATTGCCGACGGATAAGACTGTACCCCGAGCTGGGCAGTCCGCAGCAAAAAGGTAAGCGAATCACGCACCGCCTCGTCGTCGTCGATGACGTGGACAACAGCCTTTTCAGGAGGCATCGCCGGCCTCGTCTCCAGAGACGGCAGGCAGGGTGAAGCAGAATATGGTTCCTCCTCCGGGGTTTGGCTGCGGCGTGATCGAGCCGCCATGCGCCTCGATGATGGTACGCGAGATCGATAGTCCGACACCCATGCCGTGGCGTTTCGTGGTGATGAATGGCTGGAAAAGCTGGCCGGTGATTTCCGGTGCAAGGCCGGTGCCGGTATCGGCAACCCGGATTTCCACCATGTTATCCGGCGCCGATATCGTCGACACGATCAGGTCGCGCCTTTCGCTCTTCTCCATCGCCTCGATGGCGTTGCGCATCAGGTTGAGCAGAACCTGCTGAATCTGCACTTTGTCCGCGAGTACGAGATCGACGCGCGGATCGAACTCGAAACGTACCCGCACGCCCTTGTCTTTGGCGCCAACGAGTGCGAGTGCGCTTGCTTCTTCGACGAGCTTCCTGACGTTTTCGACGCGCCTTTCGCTCTCGCCGCGCGCGACAAAATCGCGTAAGCGGCGAATGATCTCGCCGGCGCGCAGCGCTTGCTCGGCGGCCTTGTCTACCGCCTCGCTCAGGATTTTCGAGCGTTCGTCCGAGCCCTCCGCGAGCAGGCGCCGCGACCCCTTCATGTAGTTGGCGATGGCCGACAGCGGCTGGTTGAGTTCATGCGCGAGCGCAGACGCCATTTCTCCCATGGCGGTCAGCCGTGAGACATGAACCAGCTCGGCCTGCAATTCCTGTAGGCGCGCCTCGGTTTCCTGGCGTTCCGTGAGATCGCGGATAAACCCGGTGAAAAAGCGTTGCTGGCTGGTCCGCATCTCGCCGACGTTGAGCTCAAGAGGGAACGTCGAACCGTCCTTGCGTTCGCCGACGACGACACGCCCGACGCCGATAATCTTGCGTTCCCCGGTGCGCAGATAGCGCTGGATGTAGCCATCATGATCGTCCCGATAGGGTGCCGGCATCAGCATCTTGACGTTTTTGCCCAGAACCTCCCCGGCGCTATAGCCGAATAGCCGTTCGGCCGCCGCGCTGAACGACTGCATGGCTCCGCGTTCGTCGATGACGATCATGGCGTCGGGGATGGTGTCGAGAATCGATTTGAGATGCGCTTCGCGCGACAGCACCGTCTGCGTGGTTTCCGCGGCCTCAACACGTGAGCGGCGCAACAGCTCGCCGCGCCATGATGCACCCGCGCCAACCAGAGCGAAGACTGCCGCATTCAGGATGTCTGCGCCCAAAAGGACGCGATCGCTGGCAACGAAACTTACGCCGAGTAGCAGACCGAGGATGGTGGCCAGAAGCCCGGGGCCCCATCCCCCGAGCGCCGAGGCGACCAGAATCGCCGGCATGAAGAAGATATAGGAGGCCTGACCGGTGAGAATCGATTCCAGCGCCAGCCGCGCGACACCGGTCACTGCGACTCCCATGATCGCAATACCGTACGGCTTGATGACCGCGTGCGAGGCCAGGAGCTTCAACCCCGCCTCGAGCCGGTTCGATTGTGAATTGGGCACGATTTCGGTCATCACAACTCGGAAAACGCTCGGGCCCCCGCGGTTTCAAGTCAGTGCCGGTGGCTGCCGGTTACGGGAAAACCCTTATGGACAATATCTGAATTTCTCAGCCGCGGCACGCCGAGTATCGATACTTCCCGACGCTCCCGGAGGTAAAGGGCCATGCTGACACAGACTGCAATCCGCGCCGTTCCGTCCCGTCGCTCAGCGATGTCCACGCATAACCTACCTCGCGCGGCCGACTTTGCAGCCGGCCACGAAGCCGATGCGCTTGAGCAGACCATGCGGCTGATGGGCGCGGTGATGTCGTACCCGCGCAACACGGAAATCTTTGGTGAGAATGAACCTGCCGAGTACTTGTACAGGGTCGTCAGCGGCAGCGTTCGCACCTACAAGATTCTCAGCGATGGCCGCCGCCAGATCGGCGGGTTTTATCTGCCCGGCGACATCTTCGGACTCGAATTCGCCGACGAGCATACTTTCTCTGCTGAAGCGATCAACGACGCGAAAGTTCTGGTGGT
>CAZCNZ010000021.1:0-6439 GCA_964500245.1 uncultured Thermoplasmatales archaeon
GGCCTTTGACGGCCCCGTCCTCAGCACCCGCAACCTCTCCGTCCTCGCGAAGGGGAAAGCGATCCTTGACAACATTAGCCTCGACTTTGGTTCCAAGAGCCTCACGGCCGTCATCGGCCCGTCGGGCTGCGGGAAGACGACCTTCATCCGCTCGCTGAACCGCATGGTCGAGCTGACCCCCGGCCTCTCCGTGAAAGGGTCGATCCTCTACCTCGGCCAGAACATCTACGACCGCTCCGTCAATCCGGTGCTGGTGCGCCGACGAATCGGGATGGTGTTCCAACGGCCGACGGTGTTCCCGATGTCGGTGTTCGAGAACGCGGCGTTCGGCCTCCGGCTGATCCACGAGGACGAGGACACGATTGACCGCGAGGTCACTGAAGCGCTCCGCCGCGCCGGGCTCTGGGAGGAAGTGAAGGACGAAATGGACCGTCCCGCGCTCTCCCTCTCGGGAGGGCAGCAGCAGCGCCTCTGCATCGCCCGAGCCCTTGCCGTACAGCCGAGGGTGCTCCTGCTCGACGAGCCGACGTCGGCGCTCGACCCGATGGCTACCCAACGCGTCGAGGCAACGATGCAACGCCTCAAGGAGGATTTCGTCCTCATCCTCGTCACCCACAACGTTGGACAGGCGGCGCGGGTGTCGGACCGGGTGGCATTCCTGCACACAGGGAAGTTGATCGAGGTCGGAAATACGGGCGAAATCCTCGAGCGGCCCCGCGAGCCCCTCACGGAACAGTTCATCACGGGACGGTTCACATGACGCCTGCGAGCAACGAAGCCGGCATGCGAGACCTCGAGGACCACCGGCGCGACATCGCGCAGCTCAAGCACCACGTCGCGGAGATGACCGTGCTCGCGACTGGGATGGTCGCAGACGGAATGCGCACGCTCCTGACGGCGGACGCCGAGCTCAGCAAGTCGGTAATCTCGCGCGCCGCTCCCCTCGACCGCTTCGACCTCGACATCGAGACCGAGACCATCCGTCTGGTTGCCATCCTGCAGCCCGAGGGCCCGGACCTCCGCACGATCGAGGCAATCCTCAAAATCGCGACGTGCGTCGACCGGATCGGTCGCCTCGGTTACGACCTCGGCCGGTACGTCGTCCCGGTGCCCGAAGGCGCGGACAACGAGATCAAGGAACTGCTGCGCAAGATGGACCTCAAGGCCCGCGCGATGGTCGTCGATGCCATGGAGGCGTTCCTGGCCGGGGACGCGACTCGGGCGAAAGCCGTATTCGCCGCCGACGACGAGGTCGATGCCCTCCATCGCGAGGCCCAGACGCGTATCATCGCTCTCCTCCGCAAGGGCGGCCCCGCCACCGACCGCCTCGCCTACGAGCTCGTCGGCGCCCGTCACATCGAGCGCGTCGCCGACAACGCCTGCAAGATCGCCGAGAAGGCCGTCTATGCGATCACGGGCGAACGGCGGAGCGAGTACTTCCCCGCGCTCGCCCACAAGATGCCAATCCCGGACAAGCACGGTCAACTGACCCTACCTCCCTGAGGGCGGTCGGCGCTCGCGGCACGCCAAGCTTCATTAGACGGCCCAGGGAGTCTCGCCACGGGCAAATCGCCCGTGCTCCCGTAGTCTAGTCCGGTCAAGGATTGAGGGCCTTCGAGGCGTCCTTCGGGACGCCAAGGATACCCTCAAACGCGGGTTCGAATCCCGCCGGGAGCATTGTTCTCTCCTTGACCGGCTCGAGCGTCGAGGGCACGCGTGTAGCGGGAATGGGCCGGCGGCGACCCATCGATTGGTAGGATCCGCCGAGCCCGAAACGTGAATCCGAGGGGCTAGGGCAGGGCTCCGAGGAGCAACTCCCACGGAAGAAGTTCTCCGATGCGAAGGATTCCGGAACGCATCCACGGGTCTTCGGCGAGGAGGGCCCGAAGCGTCTCCTCGTTAGGTGCGCGGAGGACGAGCAGCGCGCGATGGTGGGCGCCCTTGGGGAGCGGCCCTCCCAGCACGACCGTCCGTTCGTCCACGAGCCTGTTCATGAACGCCGCATGCTCATCCCATCTTTCCTGCTCGCGCATCGTACGGGCTGGGTTCCAGCGGGGACCCTGTTCGTTGATCACCACGAAGAGCGTCATTTCCCCTATCCGAGGAGAGACCGAGCGTCGACACCCAGATAAGGCGCAGGAGAGGTCCCGAAACACTCCGCATTCCGGGGGAACGGGACCAAGGCTCAACTCATCGTGGGCGTGGACCGGGAATCGCTAAGAGCAGCAGCTCGGGTCAGGGCTCGACGGAGGGGTCCCCGTGGCTAAGGCGAAACAAGTCACCTGGCTGTTGCGGGCGATTGTGGTTCTCCTATCGCTCCAGTTCGTGCTCGGCATCTGGGTGAACCTCTTCGGCTCTTTCCCTTCCACCGACAGCGTCTCGGCCGCAGTGATGTACGGAGGAGATCCGGTGCTGACGGGCCACTACCTCCTCGCGGTGGTCCTTCTCCTTCTCGCCGTGGTGGTCGTCTACGTGTCGATTCGACCGGGTGTCCCCGCGCGGTTGCGCTGGTACGCCCTGGGGGGGCTGCTGTCAATCGTCTGGGCATGGGCGGCGGGCCTCGAATTCATCCTGTCGGGATTCTCGAACGGCGGCGATTCGTTCTCGATGGCACTTGCGTTCATCGTGGCGATGACGTTCTACGGGTTGGCGCAGGCCGCGATGCTACCTCGCGCCCCGCCGGTCGTATCCCTAAACGAACACAGTGCTGTGACGCCCCCTCCCTGAGCGTCCCGCATGGAAGCAGGCAAGCGGTAACCCTAAGATGTCGGCGCGGAGAGTTCTCAGTACTGGAGGGCATCCATGAGCGCGACCGCGAACGAGACCCCTCGTCGCCGCTCGACCGGGGGCTCCCCCCTGGGGTGGCTCGGCCGTCGCATCGTTCGCCACCCGTGGGTCCCTCTCATCGCGTGGGTCGCGATCCTCCTCGTCTGCCTTCTGCCGGCCGTCAACGTGGGCTCGGTCATGAGCAACAACTTCAGCAATCCTCTCCCGAGCTCGGACGAGAGCGTCCGCGCGCAGAACGCCTACAGCGCCGCGTTCCCGAACCAGCCGTCGGACCCCTCCTCGGCCATCATCCTTCTGGAGTCGCCGAACATGGTCGGGCCGGTCGGCAAAAATGCCACGCTCGCCCTCACGGCCGCCCTCTCTCAGGACGGCCAGCTCAAGAACGTGAGCTCGATCGAATCGGTGTACTCGGCCTACTCCGCCTACCTCGTGGGCCAAGTGGAACTCGGATGGCAGTTCCTGGGACCGGCTCTCAACGCAGTCCCTTCGCTCCCCCAGAGCGTCAACGACACCGCCGTCGCGCTCTGGGAGCCGGTGGCCACGTACGTGCACAACTGGCAGAGCATCGTCGTGAATCAGACCGCCGGAACCAACAACTCCACGGCGGACTGGCCGGCGTACCAGGAGACGCTCTCCGAGTTCCCGTCGGGCTCGACGCCCGCGCAGGCCCTGGCCTACTTCTACAACGGGGAGACCGGGGCGACCGGGTTCAATGAGAGCGTCTTCACGGGGGACTGTCTTGCCCATCAGAACGTCAGTTCGTGTGCCACGGAAGCAGCGTACTCCGCGTTGCCGGGCGTCCTATCGACCCTCTTCCCGTCGCCTCAGGCCCTTCCGGTCGCCCAAATCGTGCTCGGCGACCTGAACTTGGGCAATTGGAGCGAGCCGCGGGCCCAGCAGGTGGTCACGATCACGGTGCTGGGGGCCAAGGTCGGGATCTCCCCGGCCTGGCTCCTCACCATCTGGGACGCCTTCCCGTCCACTACGCCCCCACCGACGACCTCGGTCGTGGCCTGGGTCGATTCCCAGGTCGTGCAGAAACCGATCGGCCAGTTCCCCCTGCCCATCCCATCGCAGCTCTATTCGTCGTTCGTCAACCCGGCCGGCTCTGCGACGCTCGTGGTGGTCTCGTTCAACGTGGATGACAGCACCACCGTGAACGGCACCTCGGTCGCGTACGCGGACGTCTCCGAAATCGGCCACGTCGTTTCCCAGGTCATCGGCGGGTCGCCGACCTACGCCTCCATCACCTCGTACGTGACGGGAGGGGCGCCCCTCGACAGCGCCACGAGCTACCTCGCCACCTCGGCGATCGGCCTCCTCCTGATCCTCACGGTAATCGTGCTGCTCGTCATCATGATATTTTACTTCCGGGCCCCCGCCGCCCCGGCCCTCGCCTTCGGAATGATCGGGATCTCGCTCGTGGTGAGCATGGCCATGGTGTTCGTGGTGGGGAAGCTCGTCACTCAGTTCAATGCGGAGGTCGAGTCGATCCTCCTCGTCTTCCTGATAAGCATCGGCACGGATTACTCCGTCTTCCTGCTCGCCCGATATCGGGAGGAACTCGTCAAGGGTGCCGCGTCGCAGGACGCCATCGAGACTACCGTTCGGTGGGCCGGCCAGAGCATCGCGACCAGCGGCGCTGCGGTCATGGTGGTCGCGGCGGCCCTCGTGTTTTCCAACATCAGCTTCCTCACGCAGCTCGGGATCTGCATCCTGATCGCCGTCGCGTTCGCCCTCCTCGTCAACCTCACCGTCCTCCCCTCGATTCTTGCGCTGGTCGGCCCCCGGATCTTCTGGCCGAACTCGGGCGACCGGTTTTCCCGGTACGCGATGCGCCGCAGCGCGAGCATCCGCGAGAACCGAGACTACATCGCCCGGGCCGGACGCACGGCGACCCGTCGCCCCCTCGCGGTCATTGCGATCATTCTGATGCTGTCGGTGCCGGTCGTAGTCGTGGCCATTGAGGTCCCGATCTCCTACGATATCACCAACATCGGCCTCCCCGCGTCCAACCCGGCGTGGGAGGGGTTCCAGCACCTCGAGAGCGATTTCGGCGCGAGCTATTCCAGCACGAGCTTCGCGCTCGTGACGTTCTCGGCTCCGGTGGTCCCGTCGAGCGGTCCGGATGCGCAGGAATTGCGGGACATTGCGGGGTTGGCCGATACGATGGGTGCGACCTCAGGGGTCGCGTCGGTGAGCACGCTCGTCGGCTCGGGAGGCGCCCCGCTCGACACGTGGCTCAACTACACCACGCTCCCCCCGGCCGTCCGGATCGCGCTCAACGAAACGCTGAGCTCGTACGTCGGGGTCGACGGTCGGACGGTCCTCTTCAACATCGCCACGAACGTGAGCGGCTACACCGCGAACGCAATCTCGGTCATCGACTCCCTGCAGCACCGGGTGCAGAACTACGCCGCAGGGCACTCCGAAATCTCCGCGACCTACTTCGGAGGAGCGGCCCCGACGACCCAGGACATCCGCTCGCTCGTGAACCAGGCAACCGAGAACATGCTGATCGGTGCGGCGATCGGACTGTTCATCCTCATGCTCCTCATCCTTGGCTCGGCGTTCGTCCCGCTCCTCGCGCTCGCCGTGATTGGGCTCTCCATCCTCTGGAGCTGGGCCGGGACCTACTTCGTGGTCGGAATCTTGAACGGCGAGGTCCTGATCTTTCTGCTCCCGCTCATCCTCCTGATCCTCGTTCTCGGGCTGGGGATGGACTACAACGTTCTCCTGCTCACCCGTGTCAAGGAGGAGCGGTCGCTCGGGGATCGGGGCGTCACGGCCATTCGGGACGCGGTCACCCACGCGGGTGGGGTGATCACGGCAGCCGCCGTCATCCTGGGCGGAGCGTTCTTGCTCCTCGGATTCACGAGCCCGCTCGGCCTGATTGCTGCGCTGGGCCTCGGGATCGGCTTCGCGGTCCTGCTTCAGGCGTTCGTGGTGCAGCTGTTCTTCACGCCGGCGGTGCTGACCGTCGGCAAGGACGCGATCTGGAAGGGCTGGCAGCGGTCGAAGTAGGCGCCCCTCCCAAGAACATCCCGATAGGCACCGGGGATCACGTGAGTTCGAACGCGTCGACCTGGCTTCCGGCCCCGACGTAGAGGGCTCCGGGCGCCGCCGCGGGCGAGATGAAATGCTCGTCCGACCCGAGTGTGAGCGAGAACAGTTGGTGGCCGGTCGAGATGTTGAACCCGAGCAGCTTCGCGTTCGAGATGTCCACCGCCCAGACGATGTTCCCGGTCACGATTGGCGAGCCCGCGTCAAACCCGTTCGTCTGCCAGGCGACGGTGAGGTTCGTCGCGTTCGCGACCACGTCGAACACGCCGTCGGTGCACGGGACGAAGATTGACGAGCCGACGTGCGCGGTGGCCCCGTAGGCGCCCGCGCAGACGCTGATGTTGGTGATCTGTCCACCGATGCCTCCGAGGTCGGTGCCCGAGAGGAGATACCCGACCCCGCCTTTGCCGATCTGGAAGACATCCCCGTTCGGCAACACCGTGGGAGCCACCGAGCCGAGGTCCGTGTCCTGCGAATTGAGCTGAGCCCAGTTGGTCGGGGCGAAGAACCCGAGCTCAGTCAGCGTCGGGGAGAGTTCGATGACCGCATCGCCGTGGTCGAACGCCGTCGTGGAGTCGCCGTTCCCGGT
>CAZCNZ010000022.1:0-24304 GCA_964500245.1 uncultured Thermoplasmatales archaeon
CGGACCTTCGGGCTCGGATCGTGCTCGATGATGGAACCGGTGCGCTCACGGTGAACGCGAACCGGGCCGATACCGAACGCCTCTGGGGCGTGACCCTCGCCGAAGCCGAGGCCCGACTTCGGAGCCAGCCGGACCCGACCCTCATCGAGGAGCAGATGCTCGAAGCGCTGCTCGGACGCCGCCTGCGGGTCCGCGGCGTCGGCACGCATGACGACTTCGGCGTGACCCTCACTCCGGAATCGATCGACCGGGTCGACATCGACCTCGACGCGGCGGCGGAGGAACTCTCGGCGCGCCTCGGGGAGCGGCGCTGATGTCGCTCCGAGAGTCCGCCTGGAGGGTGACCGCGCGCGAACTCGAGAGCTCGCTCGAGGAGGAAAAGGGAGAGGGAGAACGGGCCACGACGTACCTCCTCTCACCGTTCGGGGCGCGCATGAGTCGGGTGCTGGTCGCGGGAAGCCTGTCGCCCGCCGAGTCGATCGGTCGGGACGAGTCCCAGACGTTCTGGCGCGCGCGCCTGAGCGACCCCACGGGGGCGGTCGCGGTGACCGCGGGCGCATTCCAACCCCGGGCCATGGCCCAGCTCCGGTCGGCTTCGGCTCCCCGACCGGCGATCGTGGTCGGCAAGGTCCACCTGTTCCGGGGGCGAGATGGGGTGGGCTATGTCTCCGTGCGGGCCGAAGCGGTGCGGTCGGTCGCGGAGTCCGAAGAACGCGCCTGTCTCGCCGACATCGTTCGCCAGACCCTCGACCGGCTCGACCTCGTCGAACGAGTGGAGAAGGACGCGACCCTGACGGAAGAAGCGGCCCGCGCCGATGGTATCCCGCGGGCCTGGTTCCGGGCGGCCAAGGAGTCGCGCAGTCGTTACCCGAATGTTGATCGGGTGGCATTCCGGCGGGAACTTTCCAACGTCGTCCGGCGCGTCGCGGGAGAAAGCGGACCGGCGCGAGCCACCCTACCGAGCCCGTCGACCGTCACGGTGACCCGCGCCCCGCCGCCCCGACCCGCTCCGCCTCCGCCGTCGGCCGCGGAACGCGCGGAGGAATCGCTGGTCTTGGACCAGCTCGATGAGGTCGCGGATGTCTCCGCGGACGGCTACGCCGACCTCAAGGAGGTCCTCGCACGGGCATCCTCCCAAGGGCTGGTCGCGGAGCGGGCCGAAGCGATCCTGAATCGACTCGAGGAAGAAGGCGTCATCGAAGAACCCATCGTGGGCAAGCTGCGGCGCGCCTGAGAAGACCCCTCCCCGAGGGTTTATATCGGGGGCCTCTTCGGGGGCGGGGGAATGAGGAACACCTGTCTCTCCGAATCGATGACGAGAACAGCGACCAGCTGACCCCCACGCTCCTCCCGGTGTGACCGATGGCGAATCCGCAGCCCTCCCGCATCTTCTTCGTCTTCCTGGTGGTCGTGGTGCTCGCCGCAGCAGGGGTGGGCGCCGCCGTCCTCTACGAGTTCAACAAGACGAAGGCCGCCACGGCTATCCTTACCGTCCAGAACGGCGACAATGTGACGGTGAACTACATCGGAGTCTTCGGGAGCGGGGCCCAAACGGGCCGGGTCTTCGACACGTCGCTCTACTCGGTGGCGAGCAACAACCTGTCGTACCCGAAGTCGCTCGAGTATACGCCCCGCGCGTCGGTGACGGCGTACACGCCGCTCGGCGTCTACGTGGGGGCATACGCCCCGGCGAGCGGGTACACAATCGGGAACCTGACCTTCAACTCCGTGGTCACCGGCTTCTGGCAGGGTCTCCTCGGCCTCCCGGGAAATCAGAGCCATACGATCGTCGTACCCCCGGACCTCGGCTACGGCCCACAGAACCAGAGCTGCCTGCTGACGGCGCCGCTCGCCCTCACGGTGCCGGTGCTCACCTTGGTGCCGATTTCTGAGTTCGGGAAGCTCTACCCCAATGGCACTGAGACGGTCGGGGCCGAGTTCGCGGACCCGACGTACGGTTGGACGGATTCCGTATTCGCCGTCAATGCGACGACGGTCACCCTGATGGCGCTCGCGACCGTGGGACAAAAGAGCACGCCGCAGGGGCTCCCGTTCACCGTGTCGAGCATCAATGCGACCACCATCGTGCTCTCGAGCCTGCTCACGCCGGCGAGCGCCGGCCTCGTGCTCGGCCACGCGACGAACGGGGGGCTTTGCGGGTCGACGGACTTCATCGTGAGCGCCGTCAACTTCTCGACCGGAACGATGACGGAGAACTTCAACCGCGAAGTGACGGGAGAGACACTCGATTTCGTGGTGACCGTCGTCGATATCTTCCCCGGGTGAGGGGCCGGCCCCGGCGGGCTAGAGCGTGACCTTCCCGCGTTTCAGGAGCTCCTCGAGGTGGGCTTCTGCGGTGGTCGCCAGCAGTTCCTCGGAGGGGGGTCCGCGGGTGTGGGAGTAGGCGCGCAGCATGCGGCGGGCCTGCTCGCGACGCGTACGGGATTTGGCGATCAGCTGACGGGCCTCCCGCTCGAGCGCGTCCATCTCGCGGCTGATGGCATCGATCTTGGAGATCAGGTCCGAGCGCGACCGTCCCTTTTCTCGCAGCGTGGCGATGAGACCGCCCGCCACCTCGAGCTTCTCTCGGACGGCGACCATCTTTGAGTCCCGCTCGGTCTTCGCCGCGGCGAGCTCCTTGCCCCGCAGCAGGAATTCCTCGCGGGCCGTCGTGAGAGCGGTTTCCGACTCCTTGAGCTTCTGCTGGTGGGCCGCCACCACCGCGGTCCGGGCCTCGGCCTGCTTGAGTTCCTGCGACCGCTGCCGAAGCAGTGCGATCAGCGCGTTCTCTTCCTCGAGCGGCAGGGCGCGCGTCTGCTGCCGGAGCTCGAGCTGCGCAATCTCCTTGCGGATCTGATCGGGTCGCACCCGCTCGCCCGGCGCGAACGACAGCCGCGCCTCCCGGACCTGAACGACCGCCTCCTCAACCTTCTTGCGCGCCGCCTCGCGGGCGGTTCGCAGCTCGGCGATCCGTCGCCCGAGATGGTGATGCTCCTCGTAGAGCTTCTCTACCTCGGCCTGAGGTACCTGGCGGCGGTCGTAGATCGCCTTCTGCTCCGAGGAGATCTTGCGGACATCCACGATCATCTCCTCGCGCTGGTCGAACAGGGTCCGGAGCTTGCCGTCCAGCGAACGGAGCTTCTCCCGGTCGTCCCGGTCCTCCCGTTCTTCCTCGTCGGAGAGCAGCGCCCTCGGAGGCACGGCTCCGCGAGGAGTCCCGCTTCTCAAAAGCCCTTCTCTCGGCGCTCTTGCCGGAGGCGAGCAGCCCGAGGCCTAGCGCTGGGGCGGACGGAGCCGTCCGACGGACCGGGCGGGCCGGTCCGTTCGCTCCACAAAATGCTGAGCGACGAAGAGCGCCGCCGGGACGGCGGCATCGATGTTGACGACGGCGAGCGGGGCGCAGGACTGGAGCATCGCGCTCAGCGCCGCCTCGCCGCGGCCGCCACGGCCGTAACCGACGGCCGTGGGAACGCCCACGACCGGGGCCGGAACGAGCCCCGCGACCACCGTCGGGAGAGCGCCTTCCCGTCCCGCGAATACCAGGTAGACCTCGGGATGGTGGGCCTCGAGTCGGTGAACCGCCGTCAGGAGCCGGTGAAGGCCCGCCACTCCGACGTCGTACTGACGTACGACCCGAATCCCGAGTTCCCCCAGAATGGCACGCGCTTCCTCGGCGAGGGGCACGTCGCTGGTCCCCGCGGTGACGATGGCCGCCACGCCCCGGCGATAGCGTGGCCCGAGGGGCCCCGGGAGTCGCACGGCACGACCCCCGGCGAGGAACTTGAGAGGCCGCCGGTCGCCCGCGGCCGGCAGCCACGAGCGGAGCGCCCGAAGCTGTGCGGGGGTCGGGCGAGAGACGAGCGCACCCGATCCCCGGGCCGAGAGCGCTCCGAGAATCTCGAGCAGGTGGTCGACGCTCTTGCCTTCCCCAAGGATGACCTCGGGAACCCCGACCCGCCGGGCGCGGTCGCGGTCCAGCTTTGCGAAGTGCCGGACGCGAAGTGCTCGATGATCCCGGCGCCGGCGGGGCTCGGACCTCTTCGACACCACGGCAAGGACGACCCTAGCGCTGATATAGCGGATTCCGGTGGCTCGCCCGTCTCGTTCAGCATGGTCGATTTTTCGTTGACCCCCGAACAGGAGAGCCTGCGAGACCTCGCCCGGAAGTTCGCGCGCACCGAGATGGCTCCTCATGCCGCGGAGTGCGACCGGGTGTCCCGGTTCCCCGAGGAGATCTACCGGAAGGCCTACGAGCTCGGCCTGATGAATCTCAACGTTCCCGCCGAATACGGAGGGAGCGGCCTCGGGTTGTTCGAGCAGTGCCTGATCGTCGAGGAGCTCGCGTACGCGTGCGGGGGCATGACGACCTCGACGATCGCGAACTGCCTCGCGCTCGAACCGATTCTGCTCGACGGCACCCCGGAGCAGAAGGAGCGGTTCTTGAAGCCGTTCTGTGCGGAGTACCACCTCGCATCGTTCGCTCTCACCGAGCCGTCCGGCGGTTCGGATGCCGGAACGGTCCGGACCCTCGCGAAGCGGGACGGGGACGACTACATCCTCACCGGCGACAAGTGCTTCATCTCGAACGCCCCGAACGCCTCGCTCTACACCGTCTTCGCGACCGTGGACCCGAAGCTTCGTCACAAAGGGGTGACCGCATTCGTGGTGCCCCGCTCGGCCGAAGGCGTCTCCGTGGGACGGGATGAGGAGAAGATGGGGCACCGCGCCTCCTCCACGTCGACGGTCCGGTTCGACGGGGTGCGAGTCCCACCGGCGGACCGATTGGGCCCCGAGGGGAACGGATTCTCGCTCGCCATGCGCACGCTGGACCAGACCCGGACCCCCATCGGAGCGCTCGCGACGGGCATCGCTCAGGCGGCGCTCGACCACGCCGCGTCGTATTCCCTCAAGAGGGAGACGTTCGGCAAGCCGATCGCCGAGCACCAGGCGATCCAGATCAAGCTCGCGGACATGGTCCAGGCCGTCCACGCGTCGCGCCTGCTCACCTGGCGTGCGGCCTGGACGATCGACCGGGGCCAGAGGGGGACGCTGGAGTCGTCCATCGCAAAGTGCTATGCTTCCGACACGGCGTTCGCCGTGGCGGATCAGGCGATCCAGATCTTCGGAGGGTACGGCTACATGCGGGAGTATCCTGTCGAGAAGCTGCTTCGGGACGCCAAACTGACCCAGATCTACGAGGGAGCGAACGAGATCCAACGGATTGTCATCGCTCGCGAGCTCCTCCGGGGCTACGCCTAGCGCGGGGACGGTCCCGTGGAGATCGTCGTCTGCGTGAAACCGGTTCCCGACCCGGAGACCAAACTCCGCTCCTCCCCTGACGGGACCACCCTCGACATCGAGGCGGTCAAGTTCGTCCTCACGGGCTACGACGAGTCCGCCGTCGAGCAGGCGCTCCTCCTCAAGGAGGCCACGCCCGGCTCGAAGGTCCATGTCGTCTCGGCGGGGCCCCCGCCCCGTACCGAGGAGGTACTGCGGGCTTCCCTCGCTCTCGGCTGCGACACCGCCACGTGGGTCGAGATGCCCCCGGGCGTGGCCCCTGACCCCATCGGGGCCGCCCGTGCGCTCGCGAAGGCTGTGAGCGCGCTCCCCCACGACCTCGTTCTCTGCGGGAAGCAGGCGGGCGACGACGAGGCCGGTGTGGTCGCCGCCGCCCTCGCCGAGATCCTCGGGCTTCCCGACTACAGTGCCGTGATCGACCTGCGCTGGGACGCCGCGGCGGCGCGCCTTCGCTTCCAGCGCTCGACCGAGACAGTGACCGAGACCTGGGAGGTGCCGGTCCCCTGTGTCGTCGCGCTGCAACAGGCCTGGAACGACCCCCGCACCGCGAAGCTCCCGGCGATCCTCAAGTCCCGAAAGCAACCGATCACGAAGGTCGCCTCCGAACCCGCCCCCCCAGCGGCCGGGTTGAGCCGACCGGCGAAGTTCGAGCTACCTCCCCCCCGGACCGGGGCGAAACTGATCGAATTCAAGACTCCCGAGGAGGCCGCCCAGAAGCTCGTGAAGGCCCTCAAGGAGGAGGCGAAGGTCCTCCCATGACCGCAGCGATCTTGGTCGTGGGAGAGGCCCACGATGGTGGCCTATCCGATGCCACGAAGGAGGCTGCCGGGATCGCTCTAAGCCTGACCGGCCCAGAGAACGTGGTCGGGTTCCTCGCGGGCGGGTCGGTCGGCGCGATGGCCGCCGCCTTCGGGAAGGTCGGCGTCCCTCGCGCCGTCGTCGCGGAGGACGCGCGACTCGACTCGGCGGTGACGGCCATCTTCGCCCAACTCGTCGTGTCCGCCGCGGACTCCGTGTCGGCGGGCCTCGTGCTCGTCGGCGGTTCTGTTTTTGGACGCGACCTCGTGTCCCGCCTGGGCGTCCGGTGGAACGCCGCGGTCGCGACCGGCGTCACGGGGCTCGCGCGAGTGGGGGACACCCTCGAGGTTCGTCGGCCGATCTTCGGGGGCCGAGCCACCGAGACCCGCCGTCTCGAAGGTGCTCACGTGGCGGTCGCGATCCGTCCGCATGCGTTCACCGCACCCCCGGACTCTTCCACCACGACCACAGTGACGGCGGTCCCCCTCGACGCGATTCCGCCCGCCCTCTGGGCCCCGAAGCGCTCGAAGGTCGAACTCACTCCGCGGGGGGCCGGCCCGAGCCTCAGCGACGCATCGATCGTCGTTTCGGGCGGCCGGGGGATCCGCGCCGCCGAGAACTTCCGCTTGATCGAGGAACTGGCCGCTTCTCTCGGGGCGGGCGTGGGCGCCTCCCGCGCCGTCACCGACGCCGGATGGCGTCCGGCGAGCTTCCAGGTGGGACAGACCGGGCGGACCGTCTCGCCGCAGCTCTACGTCGCGGTGGGAATCTCGGGAGCGATCCAGCACCTGGTCGGCATGGTGAGCTCGCGGGTCATTGTCGCCATCAACACGGATTCTTCCGCGCCGATCTTCCGGGTGGCGGACTACGGGATCGTGGGTGACCTCTTCCAGGTCGTGCCTGCGCTCACCCAGGAGATCAAACGCGCGCGGGGTCTCTGACCGGGCGAGCGCTGGTCAGAGGTCGAAGGCGATCTCCACGCCGTCCCTTAGGAGCGTGGTCGTCCGGATGCCGGCCGCCTTCTGCACCGCCATCAGGACCTTGCGCGCGGAACGCTTCGGGGAGCCCGCATCGGCCATCATCGAGCGGAGGAGCTCGGTCGCGAACCGCGGGTAGAGGGAGTAGATCCGCGGATTCCACTTGACCCGGTCGAGCCGGGCGAAGTCGCGGAAGTCCGGAAGGATGCCGGTCGCCTCGAGACGCTGGTCGTACTCGGCGAGGCGCCCCGCGGAAGCGTCGCCCGCCGCCTTCGCGGCGAGGGCCGTTTCGGCGGCCTCCAGGCCGGAGCGGATGGCGTAGTTCATTCCCTGGATCGTGATCCCGTTCGAAAAGACGAAACCGGCGGCGTCCCCCGCCACCATCCAGCCGTCTCCGTGGAACGCCGCGGGCCGGCTCGCCCAGCCCGACGGCACGAGCTTCGCTCCATACTCTACGAGCTCTCCGCCCTTCAGTCGACGGGCGATCGCCGGGTGCAGTTTGAACCGCTCGATGAGGTCGTGAGAGTAGGCGTTGCGTCCGTAGAGCGAGTCGATGCGGACGATGATCCCGAGCGACAGCGTGTCGCGATTGGTGTAGAGGAACCCACCGCCCATCACGCCGGAAGGGAACATCCCGGCGACCCATTCCTCCGTGTGCGCTTCGTTGTCGCCGACCTGAAAGCGGTCTTGGATGACCGAGGGGTCCAGTCGGAACACTTCCTTGACGCCGAGCTCCGTCGTCTCGGGGGAGAGATGGGGGTTGGGTCGGATCGGGGTTCCGACCGAAAGTCTGGAGTTCGAGCCATCCGCGAGTATCGTCACCGGGGCCGTCATCGTCTCCCCGCCCTGCACGATCCCGTGGACTCGGGAGCCTTCCCAATTCAGCCGGTCCACCGGAACGGACGCGACGACGGTGGCTCCGGCCTCCTCGGCCTTCTTCGCGAGCCAACTGTCTGTCCGTGAGCGCAGCACGGTGTGCGCGGCAAACGGCTCCGCGCTCCAACTGCCCTCTTCGAGGTCGAAGGAGAGCGCGCTCTCGGCCGTAAGGATCCCGAACCGTTTGCGGACGAGGTGGCGTTCGACCGGCATCTCCCGCCACCAGTTCGGCAGGATGCGGGCGAGGTCGTTCCCCCAGAGGAGCCCTCCCGAGAGATTCTTCGTCCCGGGTTCGGCCCCGCGCTCCACCAGAAGGACGTTGGCGCCCCCCTGCGCGAGCCGGATCGCCGCCGGAGCACCGGCCATCCCGGCGCCGACCACGATGACGTCAAAGTCGTCGGCCATGGCCGTCGGCCGGACGCGGTCGCTTCGATTTAAGCTGCCCGTCCGGGGCCGCCCTAGCGACTCGGACCCGTCCACTGGACCGGGCCCGGCGAGGTCTGCTGGGCCGCGGTCGCGTTCTCGATCAGCTTCTGGAACCGGAACGGCTTCGGGATCCCTTTCCAGTCCTCGTTCCCGAGACGGTTCCCGCCCTCCGAACTCACCCGGACAGTGCCGTAGCCGAGGAGGCGTTGACCGAACGTCTGGTGCACGTCGACCCCTCGGACTTGGCCCACCGGGATCTCATCGAAGTCCTTCCCGAGGATTCCGCGCTGGATAATCACCCGGCGCGAGGTCACGGCGTAGACGGTCGTGATCCACCGGAAATAGCGGATGACGAGCCAGAGCAGACCGATCAGGAAGAGGAGGAGCCAGAAGTAGGCGAGGTACTTCTGAACGTCCGAGGAGACGTAGTTCGAGAGCGTGAGCCACGTCGTGGCGCCGGACGAGATCTTGGGGACGGCCGAGCTGATGGCCGGAGCGGCCAGGAAGGCCAGGAATCCGAAGATGACGGTCCACAGGATCGGTCCCGGGAAGTAGAACAGCTTCGTCGCGCGAGTCTCGTCGAGCAGGGCCTCCTGGTCGGCCAGGTACGTCGCCTTGAGGAGCTTCGGCATCGTGCGAGGGGTCGTCGTCGACATGGGTTCGTTCCCGCCGGGCATGGGCGCGTTCGAGAGATAAAAGTCTCGGCCGGAAGGACGGGGCCGGTCCTTCGCTTATATGGTCGGGCTCCTCGGGGAGCGCGATGGGCGTTACCGACTGCCACGTCCACATCAACCCGATCTGGGAGATGCGACCGGACGCGGTCCGCATCCTCGCTCAGATCGACCCGCCCCCGGCTCGCTTCGTCTCGGACCCGCAGGAGTTCCTCCGCTACCTCGACCGCGCCGGAGTCGAGCGGGCGGTGCTGATCAACTACGTCGCCCCCGAGGTGATCGGGTACACCGAGGCGACCAACCGCTTCGTTTCCGACTACGTCCGCGCCGACCCCGAACGACTGATCGCGGTGGGCGGTATCCGCCCGGACCATCCCGACCCCGAACGAGAGGTCGAGCACCTTGTCCGGGACCTGGGCATCCGGGCGCTAAAGCTGCACCCACCCCACCAGCTATTTCGGCCGAACGCGTACGTCGACGGCGAACTCCCCGGGCTGAGGACCCTCTACGAAGCGTGCTCTCGCCGTGGCCTCCCGATCATCTTTCACACCGGCACCAGTGTCTTTCCTCGGGCCCGCAATCGATTCGCCGACCCGATGTTCGTCGACGATATCGCGGTGGACTTCCCCGACCTCACGATCGTGCTTGCGCACGGGGGGCGGCCGATCTGGACGGAGAGCGCGATGTTCCTTGCTCGTCGGTTCCCAAATGTCTGGCTCGACATTTCTGGAACCCCACCCTCTCGCCTGCTCGACTACTTCCCTCGGCTTTCCCGGTTCTCGGACAAGGTCCTGTTCGGCACGGACTGGCCCGGTCCCGGGGTCCGGGACATCGGGGCGAACTTAGAGGCATTCCGAGCGCTTCCGCTCTCGGCGGACGAGCAAAGCCGCATCCTCGAGGAGAATCCGCTCCGCGTGTTTCCTCGGCGAGCGCCCTCTTGAAATAGTGGGGCCGAATTCGGCGCTCGTGCCCGATATCCCCGAGCCTCCCGAGGAGGCGAATCCGCCTCCGGCCGAGGAGGAGCCGGCACCGACGATCGAGGTCGTCGAGGGGGGCGAAGAAGTCGGACGCCTTCCGCTCCCGCGCCGGAACCGCGGGGAGGTGTTCGGAATCGCGAGCCAGCTGCTCGGGGCCGCCCGGATCCGCGTGATGTGCGAGGACAACGTCTCTCGGATGGGGCGCATCACCGGGAAAATGAAGAAGAAAATGTGGATCCGGGAGGGCGACCTCCTGATCCTCCGGCCTTGGGGATTTCAGGAAGGGAAGGCCGACATTCTCTTCCGCTACAGCCGGACCCAGTCCCAGTACCTCGCCCGCAAGAACCTGCTTCCCCAGTCGGTGAACATCTTCCAGACCGCGGAGACCCCGACGAACCCCTAGAGGGCAGGATGTGGGCTTCCTCCCGCCGTCCGCTCACCTCGCTCGAGATGGCGGTCGTCGAGCAGAACACGGTCGCCCTCGGCGTCACTATCGACGCCCTCATGGAGAACGCGGGGCGCGCCACCGCGGAAGAGGCGACCCGCCACCTCCCCTCGCCTCCCGCCCGGGTCGCCGTAGTGGCCGGCCCGGGAAACAACGGCGGGGATGGCTTCTGCGCCGCCTTCTACCTTCTGCAGTGGGGCTATTCGCCCGAGATCTGGCTCACCCATGCGCCGGTGGAGATCCGCTCCCGGGCAGCCCAGCGCTGCTTCGACCGGGTGAAGAACCGCGTTCCCGTCCGGGTGGGGGGACCGAGGGCCGAGGACCTCGCCACCATGCCTCTCGTCCTCGACGCGCTCCTCGGAACCGGCCAGTCCGGACGACTTCGCTCCCCCACCCGAGAGGCGGTCGCGGCCATTCGAGGGAGCGGTGTCCCCGTCCTTTCGGTCGACGTCCCGACCGGGATCACCGACCCGGAGGGGTTGCGACCGTCCTGGACCGTCACGTTCACGATCCCGAAGGAGTCGATGGACTCGGGCACCGTCGGAGAGCTCACCGTGCGGGACATCGGAATGCCCCCGAACGCGTGGCGGCAGACAGGCCCTGGGGAGTTCCACTTCTTTCCGCTCCCCCGAGAACCGAGGGGCCGGAGCGGCCGCTTGGTGGTGATCGGGGGCGGTCCCTATACGGGAGCTCCCGCGCTCGCCGCCCTTGCGGCCTTGCGCTCCGGGGCGGAACGGGCCACAGTGGTGACTCCCGAAGTCGCCGCGAACTCGGTGCGGGCCTACAGCCCGAACCTGATCGTTCGACCGGTCGGGTCCGACCGGTTCCGACCCATTGACGTCCCAGAGATTCTCGAGCTCGTCCGTTCCGCGCCGCCGAAGGCGGTGGTGCTGGGCATGGGGGCCGGAGCCCACCCGGAAACGGTGGAGGCCCTCCGATCCGTGATTGAAGCACTCGCTCCCGAGTTGCCGATCGTCGTCGACGCGGACGGACTCGCGGCACTCGTGTCTGAAGAGTCGGGGGCTTCTCCCGCAGCGCCCCGGGTCGGCCTGGTGGCGACTCCGAACGCGGGAGAGTTCGAGCGTGTGTTCCATGGGCCGGCCAGCGGTTCCTTCGAGGAACGGTGTGCGGCGGCCGAGCGGATTGCGCGGGACCACCGGATCACGCTCGTGGTCAAGGGTTCTCCCGATATCCTCACGGACGGCGAGAGCACCGTCGGGAACCTGCACCACCACATCGCGATGACGGTGGGCGGAGTGGGGGACGTGCTCGGCGGTGTGCTCGGCGGCCTTCTCGCTCAGGGGGTCCTTCCGTTCCACGCGGCCCGGCTCGCAACGTACTGGACTGGCGAGGCCGGTTTGCGCGCCGCGGCCCACCGCTCGTTCGGTCTCCTAGCCACCGACGTGATCGAGGAACTGCCGGCGGCTCTTATTGTCGGTCTCCAGCGCATCGAACGGGCGGTCTGAGCGGGAGCGGCTCGTTCAGGCGTACCGGACGCGTCCCCGAATCACCTTGGCTCGGGCCCGGACGTCTCGCGCTCCGGCCGGGTTGCCCTCCGTGTACCCCTCGTGGAACGCACGCACGAGCGCGTCCGACCGGCCGCTCAACGCTTTCAGGTCCTCCTCGACGAGATGGAGGTCGATCCCGAGCTCTTCGAGGCCCGGGCTCCGGGTCCCCATCGAGAGGTCGAGGAATGCGGGGGGCCCTCGGGGTCCCTCGGGGAAGAGCACGTTCGAGCTCGTGAGGTCCCCGTGGGCAATCGACCCGGCGTGCAGCACGCCGAGGGCTCGTCCGAACGCTCGGACCGCCACCGGTAGGTCGTCGGGCGCCACGCTCGGGTCCTCCAAGATCTGGCGCAGCGTGGGGCCGGGGAGCTCCTCGATCGTGAGGCGGTGACGCAGGAGGTCGACGTCGTAGATCATCGGCGTGCGGACACCGAGACGTCGCGCGTCCACCAGCAGGCGCGCCTCGTTCCGCGTCCGCTCTCTTCGAATTCGCTCGTCGAGCGCCTTCGGCCGGTAGGCCTTGAGGTCACGTTCCTTGAGGAGCGCCGGGAATCCCCACCAGTCGACCCGACGCAGCGACGCCTCAGCTCCTCGGGAGACCTCCGGGCCCTCGGGCGACGGTTCGGCGGGCATGGCCGGAGCGGGACCTACCGTCCTTTCCTCGAGGCGACGCTGCGAACGATCGCCTCGCGCGCGAGACGGGCGGCGAGGAGGCTCGTGTTCCCGGTGTCGTAGTGCGGACTGACCTCCATGATGTCGAGACCCGCGAGGCGGGGGGCGGCCTCGCCGATGATGAACTTCACGTCCCGCGGCGTCAGGCCGAACGGCTCCGGCGTGCCGGTGCCTCCCGCGTACGCCGGGTCGATGGCGTCGATGTCGAGCGAGATGTAGAGGCGCTCCGTCTTCAGCATGTTGAGCGCCTGGTGGACCGCCGCCTCGATTCCGTTCCGGGCGATCTCCGCCGCCGTCACGAACGACATCCCGATCGTCTTGTTGTCGTCCATCTCTTCGTGGGAGACGGAGCGGACCCCCAGCACGACGATGTTGCGGGCACCGACCTTCTCGAGGATGCGGCGCGACGAGCAGCCGTGGCTACGCCGGTCGCCGAGGTAGCTCGTGCGGAAGTCCATGTGGGCATCGAGGTAGAGGACGCCCACGCTCGGGGCCGAGTCGGGGTACGCTTCGACCACGGGCGGAGAGCATGCGTGGTCCCCTCCGAGAACGATCGGGACCTTTCCGGCGGCGTAGATCGGTCGGACCTCCTCGCGGAGCCCGTTGGCCATGTCCTCCGAACTCCCGTACTCCTCCGTGTTCCCGAGGTCGTGGACCGGCACGTCGGAGAGGTCCACTCCGGTCTCGAGGTCGTACGACTCGAAGTTCCAGGAGTGCTGGCGGATCGAGTCGGGTCCGAATCGGGCCCCGGGACGGAACGAGGTCGTTCGGTCGAAGGGAACACCCACGATGACGAACTGCGCCTCGTCGAACGATGCGTTCGCGTCCGCGAACGTGGTCGGGCGTTGCACGACGGTCGGACGGCGGTGCTCTATAAGACGGTGCCTTCGTGCCCGGGCCTAGCCGGCCTCGGCGGGAGCACGACTTCCCAAGAGACGGGCGCGGATCCCCATCTCTCCGTAGAGGAACTCCATCACCACGAGCGAGATCACCGTGGTGCCGACCGCCATGACGAAGAGGCCGAAGTAGCCGTAGAGGAGGATCGCGACCGCACCGACCGCCGGCCCGATGCTCCAGAGCGACGAGTTGATCAGCGAGAACACCCCGAGGTACTCGGCCCGCTGGTCCGGTGGGGCCGTCCGGGCGACCCAGGCGGTCATCCCCGGGCTGAGGAACGAGAGCCCCGCGTTGCGCACCGCCTGGGCCGGAACCACCTCGGTCCACGAGGACGAGAAGATGAAAATCCCGTACGAGGCGAGCGTGAGCACCGTGCCGTACCAGATCCCCCGGATCTCCCCGTACCGGTCGATCCAACGGCCGAGCGGAACCCCGGTCAGCGCTCCCGTGATGAGGCCCGCGATCGCGACGAGCGACACCTCGAGGCTGCTCGCGCCGAGCGACGCCGCGAAGTAGCCATAGAACGAGGCGACCGCGCCGGACCCGATGGCGCGGATCGACACGGCGAAGGAGAAGGTGGCGACGTTCTTCATCTCGCGAAGGGGGCGCCGCGACGTCCGCGCTGGGACGCGGACGTCCGGAACGATGAGGACGACGACGGCCAGCACGCCTACCATCATCGCGACCACGAACGGGAACAGCGCCTGCAGGCCGTACCAGTAGGTGATGAGACCCGCCAGGACGAACCCGGCGACGGCTCCCGCGTTCGAGGTGGCGTTGAGAAGGCCGTACCCTTCGCCCCGTTCCGATACCTGCGTCACGTCCGCGACGAACGCGTTGTACGCGGGGCTCCCGATGGCAAGCGCGAGCTCGGCTGCGATGAACAGCGCGCCGGCGAGGAACCACCCCGGCACGAAGACGATCGCGAGAAAGAGCGGGAACGCGGTGGCCTCTCCGATCAGGAGGAATAGTTTGCGCCTTCCGGCCCGGTCGGAGAGCCGACCCATCCACGGCCCGATGGCGCTCGCCGGGAGCCAGGCGAGGGTCAGGATGATGAGCGCGACGGGCAGCGTGGCGCCCTTGATTTCGACGAGGTAGAGCGGAAGGAAGACAATGAAAAGCCCGCCTCGGTTGCTCGCGAGCAGGGAGTACAGGGAAAGCGAGAGCAGTTCGCGAGAGGGCATTGTCGCATCACCACGGGCAGTTACTTACGCTTGAGCGTCGGCCAAGGTGTACGACACGGGCTCCGGCAGACGACACATTATGAGCTGGGGTGCGGTTCGCCCCGCGGGTACGTAGCCCATGCCCGAAGGCGAGCTGGTCGCTCGAAAGAACGACGAAGAAGGCGTCGAGATTGTGACCCTGAAGAACCCTCCCGTGAACGCCCTCAGCACTGCCCTGCTCGCGGGACTCTCCCACCACATCGAAGCGATCGCCGAGGACCCCAAGGTCCGTGCCGTCGTGCTGACCGGGGACGGTCAGTACTTCAGCGCCGGCGCCGACCTCAAGGAGTTGGCGACGTTGGACCTCGCGAGCGCCCCGGACCTCGTCCGCAAAGGCCACGCCGTGTTTCACCGGATCGCGACCCTTCGGCCGCCGGTGATCGCCGCGATCAATGGCCTCGCCCTCGGGGGCGGGCTAGAACTCGCGCTCTCGTGCGACCTGCGGATCGCGGGGGAGTCGGCCAAGCTCGGGGCCCCGGAAGTGAACTACGGCCTCATGCCCGCCTACGGCGGAACCCAGCGTCTACCCCGGGTGGTCAGCGTCCCGAAAGCGAAGGAATTGATCTTCACGGGGGCCATGATCTCGGCCGCCGAGGCATTGCGGATCGGACTCGTCAACAAGACGGTCCCCGCGGGCCAGGAACTCCGGGCGGCCCGGGACCTCGCGCACACCATCGCCCAACGCGCCCCCAAGGCGGTCCAGGCCGCCAAGAAGGCGATTGCCGAGGGTCTCCAGCTGCCCCTCGCCCAGGGAATCGAGGGGGAGACGAAACTGTTCGAGTCGGAAGTGCTCTCGAGCCAAGACCTCGGTGAAGGTATCATGGCGTTCGTGGAGCGCCGGCCCCCGAAGTTCAAGGGAGAGTGAGCGTCCGTGGCGATCGAGTTCGAATTCACGGCGGACCAGGAAGCGTTCCGGTCCGCGGTACGGACCTTCGCCACCAAGGAGATCGCCCCGGTCGTCGTCGAGATGGACGAGAAGGAGGAGTTCCCCCGGGCGACCGTCCAGCGGATGAAGGAGGAGGGGTACTTCGGAGTGCCCATCCCCGAGGAGTACGGGGGCCTGGGCCTCGGCAAGGTCGGTTACTGCATCTTCCTCGAAGAGCTTGGCAAGGTCGACGCTTCGCACAGCGCGATCGTCGCCGCCCACACCTCTCTCGGAGCCAGCCCGATCCTCTACTACGGGACCGAAGAGCAGAAGCAGCGCTGGCTCGCCCCCGCTGCGAAGGGGGAGAAGATCCTTGCGTTCAGCCTCACCGAACCCGGCTCGGGCAGTGATTCGGGCGCGCTTCGGACCCTCGCCGAGAAGGACGGGAACGACTGGGTCCTCACGGGGAACAAGATCTACGTCACGAACGGCCGCGAGGCGGACACGACCATTCTTCTGGCCGCGAACGACCTCAAGCTCGGAGCCAACGGCGGGGTGACGGCATTCCTTGTCGACGCCGGTCTACCGGGATACACGGTAGGGCGGTGCGAGAAGAAGATGGGAATTCACGGGACCTCGACCGCCGAACTCATCCTCGACCACGTCCGGCTGGGACCGGAGCGGGTCCTCGGCGAGGTCGGCAAGGGGTTCCACGTCGCGATGACCGCCCTCGACGTGGGCCGTGTTTCGCTCGGTGCCGCCTCGCTCGGTGGGATGCAGGCCGCCTGCAACGAGGCGCTCGAGTTCGCGAAGAACCGAACACAGTTCGGCCTACCGATCAGCGAGTACGAGGTGATCCAGTTCAAGCTCGCCGACATGGCGATGAAAATCCACGCCCTCCGCCTCATGGTCTACCACGCCGCCCAGCACCAGGACAAGATGGGGACGGACCCGAAGTCCTGGAGCCGGCTCGAGCGGTACGGCAAGACGCGGGAGGCGGCAATCGTGAAGTGCCTCGGCTCGGAGTGGGCGAGCGACGTGATCGACGAATCGCTCCAGATCCACGGCGGGATTGGCTACATCCGCGGTACCGCGATCGAGCGAGCGTACCGCGACGCGAGGATCTCCGAGATCTTCGAGGGGACGAACGAGATCCAGCGGGTCGTGATCTCCCGCGACGTCCTGGGCCGGGGGCTCTAGGCGAGGGACGGGCTACTCCTTCCGCGGGACCGGAGGCGGCAGCTTCGCCGCCTCCTCCCGCAGCACCCGCCGGAGGACTTTCTGGACCCCCGTGCGCGGCAGCTCGTTCTGGAACACGACCCGCCGCGGCGCCTTGTAGTGGGCGATCCGCTCGCGGACGAACGCGATCAGTTCCTCGGCTGTCACGTTGGCGCCGGGCTTCTTCACCACGAAGGCGACCACCGACTCTCCGAGTTCGGGGTCGGGGGCACCGACCGCCGCGGCGTCGGCGACCGCCGGATGCTGGAACAACACCTCTTCCACCTCGCGCGGGTAGACCTTCATCCCCCCGATGTCGACCATGTCCTTCTTCCGGTCGACGATGTACGCGAAGCCGTCCGGGTCGATCCGCGCCACGTCCCCGGTCCGGAACCAGCCGTCCTTGAGGACGAGGTCGGTCTCCTCCTTCTGATGGTAGTAGCCGGCCATGACCTGGGGACCGTGGACCGAGAGCTCGCCGACCTCGCCGCCCGCTAGGACCCTCGTGCCGGTCTCGAGGTCGACCACGCGGTGGTCGGTCTCCGGGACCGGGATCCCGATCGAACCGACCCGACGCTCGCCGGCGAGGGGGTTGACGTGGGTGATCGGGGACGTCTCGGATAGGCCGTAGCCTTCGACGAGGTTCGCGCCCGTCAGCTCCTCGAAACGGCGCTGGACCTCGACCGGGAGGGGCGCGGAACCGCTGACGCAGTACTTGATCGAGTGGATCTGGTACTTCGGGAGGTCCGGCTGTCGGTTGAACGCCTGGTAGAGCGCCGGGACGCCCGGGAACTGGGTCGGCTGATACCGGTCGATCAGCTTCAGCAGCTCGCGGATCTCCGGGCGCGTTTGCAGGACAATGGTGCCACCCACGGCGAGTCCCATCAACAGCGCGACCGTCAGTCCGTAGATGTGGAAGAGCGGGATCGAGGCCATGATCACCTCGTTCCCGGGCTCCAAACGGATGTTCCAGGCGTTTCCCTGCGTCACGTTCGCGACCAGGTTGTTGTGCGTGAGGACCGCGGCCTTCGGCCGCCCGGTCGTCCCCCCCGTGTACTGGAAGACAGCAGGGGTGGTCAGCGGGTCGGACTTCGCGAGCGGGACCGTGCCGGGCGTGGTGACGGCCTTCTTCCAGGGCCGGACCCACGGGTCGGTCGGGAATTCCGTCGGCTGGTGCTGCCGTCGGAGGACGGTGTTGACGAACGGGCGGAGGTACCACGGGTAGAACTCGCGCAAGTGCGCCACGAACACCGCGGGGACCGGGCACTCCGCCCGGACCTTGGCGAAGTTCGGATAGTGGATCTGGAGTGTGACGAGCGCCTTCGGCGCCGCGTCCTTCAAAAGGTGGATGAGGTCCTGGCCCAGGTAGAGCGGACTCACCTGGACCACGATCGCGCCGAGGCGCAGGACCCCGAAGAACGCGATCGGGTAGGCGGGGCAGTTGGGGAGATAGAGGGCGACCCGGTCGCCGGGGCCGACCCCTTCTCGCGCGAGGGCCGCGGCGAACCGCTCGCTCTCCTCCCAGAACTTCCGATAGCTCCACTTCGACCCGTAGTACACGAGGGCGGTCCGGTCCGGCCAGCGTCGGACGCTCGCCTCCACGAGTTCGGTGAGGAGGACGTCCGGAATTGTCAGGTGGCGAGGAACGGTCGGCGGATACCACTGGAACCAGACCCGTTCCGCGGCGTCCCCGGGAGTCGCCGACATGGGCGTCCTAACCCGACCCCGCGGGCGGGGAGTCCTTCGCGAACTGCACCCCGGGCTTGTATCCCGACACGAAGTGAACGCGGTCGCCGATTGCGATCTCCTTATCGGAGTGGATCGACGGAATCCAGCCGGTAATGCGACCCCCGCCGTCGAGGTCGACCACGATGTACGGGTAGGGAGCGTCGTTGAGGAACTCCTCGCCCGGGACCGCGAGAAGCGTGAACGCTACGACCGTGCCCTTCTGGGAGAGCTCGGTCTCGTCGAGCGGCGAGCGGCCGCACCGCGAGCAGGCGATTCCCCAGGTCGCGGTGATGAGGCCACAACCCGCGCAGCGGAACCCCCGGAGTTTCCCGTCGCCTTCGTACGCTTTGATGAAGTCGTCGACCGAATGCGGGGCGTCGGCAAGAATGTCGGACATCGTCCCCTCCTATCGGCGCGAGAAGATGTGGACGGAGCAGGATCCGCCCGTCGCGCCGACGTTGTGCGTCAGGGCGACGTCGGTGTGCGGGACCTCGCGACCCTGGGCGAGCCCGTTCACCTGCTCGAAGACTTCGACGACCTGGCTCGCGCCGGTCGCGGCGACCGGATGGCCCTTTGCCTTGAGCCCCCCCGACGAGTTGACCGGGAGCTGGCCGTCCCGTGCGGTGGTGCCGTCGAGCGCCGCGCGGCCGGCGGTTCCCTTCGGGAAGAACCCGAGGTCCTCGATCGCGAGGACTTCGGCGATGGTGAAGCAGTCGTGCACCTCGAGGAAGTTGATGTCCTTCCGTTCTAGGTGGGCCTGTCGGAACGCCTTCTCAGCAGCGATACGGGTCGCGGGGAGACCCAGCATGTCTTTCCGGTCCTGAATGTCCGTAACCGAGCCGGCCCGGGCGGAGGCACGCACGACCAGCGGTTCGGTGACGGGCGACTTCACGAACTCTTTGGCCGCGACGACCACCGCCGCGGCCCCGTCCGAGAACGGGCAGCAGTCGTAGAGACGAAGGGGGGACGCGACCATGGGCGACGCGAGATACGTCTCCATCGAGAGCTCCTTCTGGAAGTGCGCGTGAGGGTTCCGCACGGCGTTCGCGTGATTCTTGATTGCGACGGCGCCGAACATCTCTTGGGTCGTTGGGAACGCATGCCGGTAGGCGGTCGCGATCGTCGCGTACAGCCCGGGGAACGTGGCCCCGTTCTTCGCCTCGAAGGGGAAGTCGGTCGCCACCGCGAAGTAACTCGTGGCCGTGAGCGTATCGAGGTGCGAGAGCTTCTCCACCCCGACCACGAGGGCGGCGTCCGCGAACCCTCCCGCGACGTGGACGAACGCCTCGTGTAACGCGGCGCTCGAAGAAGAACAGGCCGACTCGATGGTGCACGAGGGAACGTCGGGGATACCCAGGCCGTTGTTGATGAGCGGTCCGACGTGCCCCTGGTGCTCCGACATTCCGAAGCAGTTCGCGACGAAAGTGTATCCGATGTCCTTAGGCTCGAGGCCCGCTTGGCGAATCGCCTGCATCGAGACCCGGGTCGCGGCTTCCCGGGAAGTTTCTTTCATCTTGCCAAAGCGGTTGGAGGCCGCTCCGACAACCCACGTTTCGCGCACGTTCCCCCTCTCGGCCGCGTAGGTCGAGGGTACGCTTAACCTAACCGCTCTCGGTGCTTCCGGCGCGCGAGTTCTCCATCTCGGGGAGCGCGAGAAGAACTCGGAGGCGCTCGAACTCTCGTTCGGCAAGACGAGCGTCCTTCGTCTTGAACAGGATACGACCCGCCCGGCTGAGCGTGACCTCCGATTCAAGCGTCGCGATCAACATCACCCGGGCGTCCACGACTGGGACACCCTGGCCCTCCAGGATCCCCTTCACTTTCGGAAGGTCGAGCGCACGTGGGGGGTCGGGAATCGCCTCGTACGCTCCGCGGTTCGCGCACAGCCGGAGCCGTCGGTACATCCGGTTTCGGTGGTGTCGGCGAAGCAGATATCGCTGCCCACACGATCGGAGAACCCCCGGATCTCCGCCTTGGTGCAAGAACCGACAGAACATGCGCTATTCAGGCCGGTTCGGGTCACGATTCGGCGCATGACCGGCACGGTTGGACCGGGTCCGCGCGGGCACACGAGCGCGGCCTACAGGATGGTTGCCTTCCGAACGCAGTCGTCGATCATCCCGTCGACGTCGACCCGCTCCTCTTCCTTGAGGATCTGGACGAGGTTCGAGCGCGTCGCAGGGCGGTCCGGAACCGCCTGGCAACAGACGCCGGGACGAGTGGAGATTCCGTAGGTCCCGATCTCCTTCGCCACCTTTTCGATCTCTTGCTTGTCGAAACCGATGAGGGGCCGAACGATCGGAAGGTGCACGGAAGCTGTCGCGGTGCGCATGTTCGAGAGGGTCTGAGAGGCCACCTGACCGAGGGCCTCGCCCGTGGCTAGGAACGTTGCGCCCTCGAGAGTGGCGATCCGCTCGGCGGACCGCCACATGAAGCGGCGACAGAGGACGCAGCCGAAGTGCCGGTCGGTCGACCGCATGAGGGTGATCTGGGTTGGGCCGTGCGGAACCAGATAGAGCGGGATCGGTTGGTGAAAGCGCTCCCTCAAGACCGCGAGGTGGTCGACGACCTTCTCGAGCGGAGAGTCGTCCGTGAACGGCCGGTTGTCCATGTGGACCGTCACCATCTCATGACCTTGCCGAAGGAGGTAGTGGAGCGCGACCGGGGAGTCGATGCCTCCGCTCATCAGCATCACTCCGCGCGCCATCATCCGCTTTCACGGTGCCGCGGTATTTAGGCGTGTGCTTTGCCGGCGAGGGGTCCCCACGGGACGACCGGTCCCGCAACGCGTCCGGTTCCGCGAGGCGTAAATAGGGCACCTCGGTCCGAGGCGCGATGCCCGAGGAACTCGCTGCTCCTCCCGTCGAACTGAGTTGCCGAACCGAAGGCAGCGGGCCCGTGGTGGTCCTCCTCCACGGGATCGGAGGCAACCACACGGTCTGGAACGACGTGATCCCCGGGCTCGCGAAGGAATTCCTCGTGCTCGCCCCGGACCTTCGCGGACACGGACGGTCCCGCGCTCCTCGGGAGTCGAACTTCACTTTCGCCGAGATGATGGGAGACCTGCTCCGCCTTCTGGACGAGAAAGGAGTATCGTCCGCCCATCTCGTCGGCCTCAGCGGAGGAGCGCTCCTCGCCCTACGAATGACGCTCGACCACCCCGACCGGGTCCGCAGCCTCACAATGGTGAGCGGGGCAGCCTATACGGACGCCCACACCCGGTCCGTGGCGGAACGCTGGGCCGAGACCCTGGCGAAGGAAGGACCGGATCGGTTCGCCCTCCGCATGTTGAAGGACCTCTACTATCCCGACTGGGTGGAGGCGAATCTCGACTTCGCCGACACTGTCCGCGAACAAGTGAAGCACCAGGACTTCGGTCCGGCGGTGAAGTGGGCGCTTGCGATGGGCGCGTTCGACGAACGGAACCGAATCTCGACGGTCTCTCGGCCCACCTTGATCGTCCAGGCAATGAACGACGCTATCATCGACGCGTCCCACGGGCGGATCCTGCGACAGTCGATTCCCGGCGCCCAGATCCGCATCCTGACGGAAACCGGCCATCTTGTACCGATCGAGCGACCCAAGGAGTTGCTCGACGCGGTGGTGCGGTTCGTCCGGTCGGTGGAAGCGGCGAACGACGGCGGTCGCACGTAGCCGGGCGGTCTCGGCGGGGCCATGAGCTTATGAGCCCACGGCAGGATTCCGGGTCGATGTCGGCTTCGGAGGAGGGTGACCTCGCGGCCCGACTGGCGCAGGTCGAGCGAGACTTGAGGGACCTACGCGCGCGAGTGGTCGCTCTCGAGCGCATGCTGGGCGCCGGGGAACTCCATCCGGCCGACTCGTCGACCGTCCAGAAGAAAGTCACCTACGACTGGCAGAAATGAGCGGGTCTCCTCCCGAAGCGACCCTTCCGGGAACGGCCCCCGCGGGTCTCGTCGAGAACCTCGCCCGGTTCCCCGTGCTCGCCCCGCCGGTCTCGACCGCCGGCGCCGCAGTGGTGATCGTGCTGCGCGAAGGGGAATCGGAGGTCGAAACGCTCCTCATCGAACGGGCCGAACAGCCGTCGGACCCGGCATCCGGGCAGGTTGCGTTCCCCGGGGGCCACGTCTCCGAGGGGGACGGCTCGCTGGCCGCCACCGCCCTGAGAGAACTCGAGGAGGAGGTCGGGCTCACGCGCGCCGATTTCGCGCACGACCTCCACTACGTGGATACCGTGCTCGCGGTCCGCTTTGGCCTGAAGGTCGCGGTGTTCGCGACCGGTCTTTCCCCGGACGCGAAGACTCCGACGGCCCGGAGCGCGGAAGAGGTCGCCCACGTCTTCTGGCTCCCGCGCTCGGCGCTGGCCGGGTCTCGACCGATCGTGCGGGAAACGATGCGCGGGCTCATCGAGGTGCCGGCGACCGTGTTCGAGGGTCACCTCCTCTGGGGTTTCACGAGGAGGGTGCTCTGCCAGTTCTTCGGGATCACGAGCCGGGACGAGGCGATCGGGCCGGTGTTCGTCCCGCACCCCACCGAGTCTCCGGACGGGTGACCGGGACGCTCGCCATTTGCTCCGGATATCGAGTCTGGGCCCTTCCGGAAACGGGATGGTTTAAATACTGGTTTAAATACTCACGCCCGCGGGGATTACTTTGGTCAAGATTCGCATCGAAAACGTCGTTGCCTCGACCTCCCTGGGGGACGAACTCGACCTTCAATCGATCGCCCTTGGCCTTGATGGGGCCGAGTACGAGCCGGAGCAGTTCCCCGGCCTCATCTACCGACTGAAGCAGCCGAAGACCGCCATCCTGCTCTTCCGGTCCGGCAAGGTCGTCTGCACCGGCGCGAAGAGCATGCACGAGGTCGAGGAGTCGATCCAGACGGTCTCCCAGCAGATCAAGAAGGGCGGTCAGAAGATCAACATGCACCCGAAGATCGAGGTGCAGAACATCGTCGCGAGCTCGGACCTCGAGAGCGAGATCAACCTCAACGCGATCGCGGTCACCCTGGGCCTCGACCGGGTCGAGTACGAGCCCGAGCAGTTCCCGGGACTCGTCTGCCGGATCGACGAGCCGCGCGTCGTCGTCCTGCTGTTCGGGAGCGGGAAGCTCGTCTGTACCGGGGCCCGCAAGCCGTCGGACGTCGAGGTCGCGGTCAAGAAGATCACGAAGGAGCTCCAGGGCGCTGGGCTCCTGCGCTAGGTCGTCCCGCCGCCCTGGCCTCGTGGCAGGCATCTCGGGCCTCCCGGTCGTCGACCATCATTGCCACCTCTCGCCGTCGGGCGAAGCGGCCCGCGCCGCGGGACGCTTCCGCGAGGCCGGCGGCACGCACCTGTTCCTGGCGACGCAGAACTACGAGGGGAAGGTCCCGACCGACCTCGACGCGTACCGCCGGCAGTTCGAGACGACCGAGCGGCTCGCCCGCGACGTTCGGGAGGCGAGTGGGGTCGTCGTCTACGTCGTCGTCGCGCCGTACCCGATCGACCTCGTCCGCGCGGCCGAGACCCTGGGCACGGGGGCCGCCCTCGACCTCCACCGTCGGGCCCTCGACCTTGCGGGCGCGTGGGTCCAGGAACGACGCGCGGTCGCGCTCGGCGAGGTCGGTTGGCCGCACTTCCCGGTCGCTCCGGAGCTCGGTGCCGCGTCGCGGGAGGCGTTCCGCCATGCCCTCGAGGTCGCCCGGGACGTCGGCTGCCCGGCCGTCGTGCATTCGTCGGACCTCGACGCGGCCGGCTGGCGTGAGCTGGACG